>NZ_JAGPYL010000099.1:0-23387 GCF_018070095.1 Micromonospora sp. U56 | reverse complement strand
GCCACGCTTTCTCTGAAAGTGCGTGGTGGATGGGCGGGTGGGGGCCCGGTGGGGAGGTCGGGTCAGCGGCGGGTCAGTTCGGGGTCGCCGGCGAGGCGGGCGGCGCGGTCGGCCTCGGTGAGGGCGTCCAGGACGCTGTCCAGGTCGCCGGCGAGCGCCAGGTCGAGGTTGTACGCCGTGTAGCCGATCCGGTGGTCGGTGATCCGGTTCTGCGGGAAGTTGTAGGTGCGGATCCGCTCCGAGCGGTCCACCGTGCGCACCTGCGCCTTGCGGGCGTCCGAGGCGGCGGCGTTGGCCTGCTCCTGGGCGACGGCGAGCAGCCGGGCCCGCAGGATGCGCATCGCCTGCTCCCGGTTCTGCAGCTGGGACTTCTCGTTCTGGCAGGAGACCACCACACCGGTCGGCAGGTGGGTGATCCGGACCGCCGAGTCGGTGGTGTTCACCGACTGGCCGCCCGGCCCGGACGAGCGGAACACGTCGATCCGCAGCTCGTTGGGGTCGATGGTGACGTCGACGTCCTCGGCCTCGGGCAGCACCAGCACGCCGGCGGCGCTGGTGTGGATGCGCCCCTGCGACTCGGTGACCGGCACGCGCTGCACCCGGTGCACGCCGCCCTCCCACTTCAGCCGCGACCAGACGCCGTTGCCGCCCTCCGGGACGCCCTTGGTCTTGATCGCCAGCGACACGTCCTTGACCCCGCCCAGGTCGGAGTCCTGCGCGTCGATCACCTCGGTGAGCCAGCCGTGCCGCTCGGCGTACCGGCTGTACATCCGCAGCAGGTCGCCGGCGAAGAGCGCGGACTCCTCGCCACCCTCGCCGGCCTTGATCTCGATGATCACGTCCTTGGCGTCGTGCGGGTCGCGCGGGATCAGCAGCTCGGCCAGGCGCTCCTCCAGTGCCGGCAGGCTCGCCGCGATCGACTCCGCCTCCGCGGCGAAGGACGGGTCTTCGGCGGCCAGCTCCCGGGCCGCGGCCAGGTCGGCGCGGGCCTGCTCCAGCTCACCGGCGGCCTTGTGCAGCGGGACCAGCTCGGCGTACCGGCGGCCCACCCGGCGGGCGGTGCCCTGGTCGGCGTGGATGGCCGGGTCGGCCAGCCGCTTCTCCAGCTCGGCGTACTCGTCGAGGAGGGAAGCCAGGCGCTCGCTGCTCATGCGGGGGATGCTCCTTCGACGGACGGACGGGCGTAACCGGGGGCGGAACGGACGAACGCCCGTGCCCGGCCGAAGCCGGACACGGGCGTCGTCGGTGGAGCTACTTGGCCTTCTTCGCCTGAACCTTGGCGTACTTCTGCTGGAACTTGGCGACCCGGCCGGCGGTGTCGAGGACGCGCTGCTTACCGGTGTAGAACGGGTGGCAGGCGCTGCAGGTCTCGACGTGGATCGAGCCGCCCTTGGCGGTGCTGCGGGTCGAGAAGGTGTTACCGCAGGAGCAGGAGACCTCGGTGGTCACGTACTCCGGGTGGATGTTGGGCTTCATGTCGCCTCGGTCCTTTCGTCGATGGTCGCCGGGTCGCCGCTGATCTCCCCGTCGCCTGGTGCGCGACGGACTCGGGCGTGAACCGGAACCGGTGGCCGATTGACCAGTGTGCCATGGGCGTGAGCCGACCCGGCAGGCGGGCCGCACGATCGGTCCGGCAGTGGAAACGCCCGCCTCCCTGCTCGCATTCCCGCCACCGGGGACCAGCATTCCCGCCCCCGGCGTACGGTGGGATCGTGCCCGATTCGTCCCTGACCGGAGTGGGCTGGGCAGGATGCCCCGACTGATCGCCACCCGCGGGTTGCCCGCCTCCGGCAAGACCAGTTTCGCCCGTACCCTGCAACCGGCCGTGGCCCGGGTGAACCGCGACGACCTGCGCCGGATGCTGCACGGTGAGCGGCTGTTCACCCAGCGGGCCGAGTACCAGGTGACGCTCGCCCAGCGGGCCCAGGTGGAGGCGCTGCTGCGGGCCGGGGTCAGCGTCTGCGTGGACGACACCAACCTGCGTTCGCGCACCCTGCGGGACTGGGCCGACCTGGCCGCCCGGTACGACGCGGACTTCGAGGTGCACGACTTCACCGACGTACCGCTGGACGAGTGCCTGCGCCGCGACGCCGTGCGGGCGGAGGCGGACCGGGTCGGCGAGCCGGCCATCCGTCGCCTGCACGAGCGCTACCTGGCCAACCGGCCGCTGCCGCTGCCGGTGCCGACGGCCCGCACCGGCCGGGCCGGCACGGTCGACGCGACCCCGGCCGGCCCGCCGGAGATCGTGCTGGTCGACATCGACGGCACGGTCGCGCTGAACGTCTCCCGCAGCCCGTACGACATGACCCGGGTGGGCGAGGACGAGCCCAACGAGGCGGTGATCGCGGCGGTCCGGGCGATGCACGCCGCCGGGTACGGGGTGATCTTCTGCTCCGGACGCGACGCCACCGCCCGCGACGCCACCGTGGCCTGGCTGGACCGGCACGTGCGGGTGCCGTACCTCGGTCTGCACCTGCGCGCGGTGGGCGACTCCCGCAAGGACGCCGTGGTGAAGCAGGAGATCTACGAGCGTGAGGTGCGCGACCGCTACCGGGTGGCCGGGGTCTTCGACGACCGGCAGCAGGTGGTGCGGATGTGGCGGTCGCTCGGGCTGACCGTCTTCCAGGTCGCCGAGGGCGACTTCTGAGCGCTCGGCGCACCGTCCTCGACCGGGCCGAGACGCGCCGCCGGTCGGCGCTCGCCGAGGAACCGACGACCGGGCCGGAGCGCACCGCCGGTCGGCCCCTCGCCGCAGGGGGCCGACCGGCGGGCGGAATGCCCGGCGTACGCCGGGCCGGTCAGGCGGCGGGTGCCTCCCCAGGTGCCTCCGCCGCCGTCAGCGCGACCGTCGCCTCGGCTCGGACGCCGTTCACGGTCACCGCGAGCAGCACCTGCGCGCCGGCCCGCAACGCGGCCAGCTGCCCGGTGGCCGGGTCGAAGCGGGCCACGTGCCAGGGCCGCACCCCGTCGGCATCTCCGATGTGGACGTTCGGCGAGGCGGACCAGTCGGCGCTGACCGGCGCCGCCACGGGGACGGTACGGCCGCCCGGCTGGGTCAGCGTCGCGGTCACCGTGGCCGGCGTCCCCACCGGCACGGCGGCCGGCGCGCTCACCGCGAGCCGGTCGGTGTGGGCGTGGAACTCCGCGGCGACCCAGCGCGGCCCCTCGACCAGCGGATCCCGGCGGGCCCGGTCGGCCTCGGCCGGGGTCACCGGGTCCACGCCGAACTCGGTCCAGCCGGTGAAGCCGCCGAGCTGCGGCGGCGTCGACGGGTTCTTGCCCGAGTTGCCGTTGATCACGTACGGCACGCCGTCCACCCGGTCGGCGTGGAAGGTGCCGACGTGCCCGCCGACGAACAGGGCGCCCTTGCCGGTGCGGTGCTGGAAGTCGGCCAGCCACTGCTCCAGCAGCGCCGCCTCCTTGCGGTCGCCGAGCTGGCTGGCCTTGGCGGGGCTCGGGTCGCGGGGCGGGTGGTGGTGCAGTACCACCACCGAGCCGACCGCCGGGTCGGCGGCGGCCGAGTCGAGCGCCTCGCGCAGCATCCGGACCTGGTCGAAGCCGCCGCCGCGCAGCGACCCGGTGGACGAGTTCAGCGTGACGAACCGGGTGCCCTCGTGGTCGAAGACCCGTTGGGTGTCGCCGAAGACGGCGCGGAAGTTGTCGATCGGCGCGCCCATGATCTCGTGGTTGCCCGGGACGTAGTACCAGGGCAGCTCGCCGCCCAGTTCCTCGTCCAGCAGCCGCTTCGCCAGCGCGAAGTCCGCCGGGTACGCGGTGTCCACGAAGTCGCCGTTGATCACCAGGAAGTCCGGCTTCGTCGCCTTCACCTCGCGCAGCGTACGGCGGGCCTGGGCGACCAGGTCGCTGTCCGGGTCGGCGGCGACGAACTGGGCGTCGGACATCACCGCGAAGCGCCAGGGCGCGCCGTCCACCGTGCCGTCGCGCAGCACCACCCGATCGGTACGGGGCGGCTCGGCCGGCGCGTCGAGGGTGGGCGGCACCTTCGCCACCAGGTCGTCGATGATGACCTCGCTGGTGTACTGCGCCGCCGGGTTGGTCTCCGCCACGTAGAACCGGCGGACCCGCACCGGGTACTGCACGCCGGGCGGCACCGCGAACTCGACGTACTTCCAGCCCTTCCAGGTGACCAGCGGGCCGCGCAGCACGTGCTGGGTGTCCTGCGCGTCGTGCAGGTGCAGGCTGGGCCACTCGCCGGTGCCGTTGCCGTGGATCCACATGCCGAACGCCTGCGGCTGGCCGGGCACCGTGATCCAGGCCGGCGGGTCGGCGTACGCGGCCCGGGTGCCGGTGGACCGGCTGAAGTCGTACGTCATCCGCAGGCCGGTGCCGGTGTGCCCCGGCGCCGGGGCGACCGCGCCGCTGGCCCGGGCCTGGCTGAACCTCCAGGAGGCCGCGTCGTCGAAGCCGGCCACCGGCACGTCGGTCAGCCCGACGGTCACCGGCAGCACCGTGGCGTGCCGGCCGACGTGGACGGTGACCAGGGCGGAGCCGCTGTCGCCGAGGGCCTTGACCGACAGGTTGCCGTCGGCGGTGGGGGTGACCGCCAGCAGCTTCGGGTCGTACTCCAGCTTCAGGTCGGCCGGCTCGATCGGCGCGGTGTTGCCCTCGGCGTCGTAGCCGACCACGCCGAACAGCCCGCTGTCGCCGGCCCGGTTCAGGCCGACCCGGTCCACGGTGGAGTCGACCCGGGCCAGCGGGCCGAGCACGGTCAGCTCGACCGTGCCCCGGGCATCGCCGCGCCAGGCGGTGACGGTGCTGCGGCCGGGTGCGCCGGCGCGGAAGAGCCCGTCGGCCACGGTGCCCTGCGCCGCCGGGTTCGCCCGCCACGTCGGCGCGCCCTCCGCCGGGCCGTACGTCTCGTCGTAGCCCGCGGCGGTCAGCCGGCGGGTCAGTCCGGGAAAGACCCGGTCGGGCCGGCCGCCCCGCACCGGCGCGACGCCCGGCGCGGCGGTCGGGTCGCTCGCGGTCTCCAGCCAGTACCCGGTGAGCCGTCCACTGCCCTCAGGGGCGTAGACCGCCAGCCCGTTGGGGACCGCGCGCTCGGTGCCGTCGGACGGGCTGTTCTCCACCTGTACGGCCGCCGCGCCGGGCTCCCGGGCGAGCAGGGTGGACGAGCCGCCCCCGTCCAGGTTGAGCGCGTGGTACGCGCCCAGCCCGGCCATCATCTCGCCCATCTCGGTCTGCGTGACGCCCCGGCTGTCCAGCTGGCGCCCGTCCGCGGTGAGCAGGATCATCCGCCGCCCGTCGGCGGAGAAGCCGACGGCGGTGCGCGGGGCCAGAGTCGGGTCGGCGATGGTCTGCACCGCCCCGTCGCGGACCAGGACGTTGCCGCCGCCCACGGCGGCGCGCAGGTCGCCGCCCTCGGACGGCTTCGGCTTCCAGGTCAGGTCGATCGGGTCGCCCGGGCGCAGGGCGGCCAGGGCGTCCGCGCCCGCGTCCCGGCCGAGCAGCACGGTGGTCCCGGCCGGAATCGGCCCCTCGCCCGCCGCGGCGCCGACGGTGGCGACCCGGCCGTCCCGGACCGCCACCTCGGTCACCCGGGCCGCGCCCTCCACCGCCCGCCGCCGGGGGTACGACCCCCAGAGCGCGGTGAACACGCCGACGCCGTTGGCCTGCACCATGTTGTTGAACTGGGTCAGGGTGACCGGGCCGGCCGGCAGCGTCGCGGTGCCGTCGAAGTGCACCTGGACCACCCGACCGAGGCCGTCGCCGGTGATCGCGGCCGCGTTGTGGTGGCCGGCGACCGGCGACTGGATCAGCTCGCCGGCGCGGATGCCGACGCCCTGCGCGGCACCGGAGTTGTTGATGTCGAAGAAGTCGCCGTTGACCGCGGCGACGGCCCGGGACCGGTCGACCGCGCCGCGCAGCGGCTCGGCCCGGGCCACCTCCCCGGAGTTGACGTAGTCGACCGTCAGCCCGCCGGTGAGGTCGGCGGTGAGCGCATCGGCGCGCAGCCAGCCGGCGGCGTCGTACCGGTCGAAGGAGGTGAGGTCGAGCCCGGGCGCGACCGGTCGGGTGGTCCGGGCGGTCTCCAGGCCGTCGGCCAGCGCGACGCCGGCCGGGGCGAGCGCCACCGCGGCGGCCGGGTACGACGAGGCGCGGGGCGCGTCCTCGGCGGCGGTGCCGGCGGCGGGCGGCGCGGCGGACGCCGGGACGGCCCCGGCGAGCGCGAGCAGCGGCGTCAACAGCAGGACGCCGGGAAGGCGGGCGGTTCGGCTGCGGGTACGCATGGACGACAGTCAACCCGGCGGTGCACAGAAGTTTCAATACCTGGGGACTGAATTGAAGGAAAATTCCAGAGTCCACCGGCCGGGGACACGACGAAGGGCACGGCCGGTGTGGCCGTGCCCTTCGCGGGTCTCACCCGGGTGAGGTCACTCCCCCGGCGTCGACTTGGCGATCTGCATCAGGAACTCGATGTTGGTGCGGGACTTCTTGAGCCGGTCCAGCAGGAGGTCCAGCGCCGCCTGCGAGTCCAGCGAGTGCAGCACCTTGCGGAGCTTGTGGATGATGGCCAGCTCCTCCGGCGAGAGCAGGATCTCCTCCTTGCGGGTGCTGGACGCACTGACGTCGACGGCCGGGAAGGTCCGCTTGTCGGCGATCTTCCGGTCCAGCTTCAGCTCCGCGTTACCGGTGCCCTTGAACTCCTCGAAGATGACCGTGTCCGCCATGGACCCGGTCTCCACCAGCGCGGTGGCGAGGATGGTCAGCGAGCCGCCGTTCTCGATGTTGCGGGCCGCGCCGAGGAAGCGCTTCGGCGGGTAGAGCGCGGTGGAGTCGATACCACCCGACATGATCCGGCCGCTGGCCGGCGCCGCCAGGTTGTACGACCGGCCGAGCCGGGTCACCGAGTCGAGCAGCACGACCACGTCGTGCCCCAGCTCGACCAGGCGCTTGGCCCGCTCGATCGCCAGCTCGGCCACCGTGGTGTGGTCCTGCGGCGGACGGTCGAACGTGGCCGCGATGACCTCGCCCTTGACCGTGCGCTGCATGTCGGTGACCTCTTCGGGCCGCTCGTCCACCAGCACCACCATCAGGTGGCACTCCGGGTTGTTGTGCGTGATGGCGTTCGCGATCGCCTGCAGCACCATGGTCTTACCGGCCTTCGGCGGCGACACGATCAGCGCCCGCTGCCCCTTGCCGATCGGCATGACCAGGTCGATCACCCGGGTGGTGAGGATGTGCGGCTCGGTCTCCAGCCGCAGCCGCTCCTGCGGGTACAGCGGAGTGAGCTTGTAGAACTCGGGACGACGCTTGGCCTCGTCCAGCTCCATGCCGTTGATGGTGTCCAGCCGGACCAGCGGGTTGTACTTGTCCCGCCGCTGCTCGCCGTCCCGCGCGGAGGCCCGCACCGCACCGGTGATCGCGTCACCGCGGCGCAGCCCGTACTTCTTGATCTGGGACATCGAGACGTAGACGTCGTTCGGGCCGGCCAGGTAGCCGGTGGTCCGGACGAAGGCGTAGTTGTCGAGGATGTCGACGATGCCGGCCACCGGGACGAGCACGTCGTCCTCGCTGACCTGCGGCTCGCGACCGCCCTCGCGGCCACCGTCGCCGCCCTCGGCCCGCTCGCCGCGGCCACGCCGACGGTCGCGGAACCGGCTGCGCCGGCCACGCCGGCCGCCGCCCTCGCCGTCCTCGTCGGTGTCGTTGTCACGCTGGGCCCGGTCGCCACCGCGGTCGTTGCGGTCGCCCCGGTCGGTGCGGTCACGCTCGGCCCGCTCACCGCGGTCGTTGCGCTCGCCGCGCTCGGCCCGGTCACCGCGCTCGACACGCTCGCCGCGCTCGGCCCGCTCACCGCGCTCGGCCCGGTCACCGCGCTCGACACGCTCGCCGCGCTCGGCCCGGTCACCGCGCTCGACACGCTCGCCGCGCTCGGCCCGCTCGCCGCGCTCGACACCGCGCTCGGCACGCTCGCCGGTCTCGGCCGGAGCAGCCTCCTCGGTCCGCGCCTCGGCGGCACGGCCCTCGGCGGGACGACCCTCGGCGGGACGACCCTCGGCGGCGGCCCGGCTGCGCCGGGTCCGGGTACGGCCCTCGGCCTCACCGGCGGCGGCCGGTGCGGCGGGAGCCTGCTCGGCAGCCCGCTCACCGGTCTCGCGAACCTCGGCGTGCACCTCTCCACGGGCGGGGGCGGCCGCGGCCGCGACCTCGACCCGCGGTCGAGGGGCGCCGGCGGCGCCGCCCTGCTGCCGCTCGGTGATCGCGCTGATCAGCTCGCCCTTGCGCATGCGCGCCGTCCCGGAGATGCCGAGCGACGCGGCCAGGCTCTGCAGCTCTGGCAGCAGCATCGCCGACAGGCCGGTGCCGCTGCGTCGACGACGGGCGGGGGCAGCGGTGGTGGCATCGCCAGCGACGTTGGAAACATCCGACGTCACGTCGGTGGTGTCGCTCAATGGATTCCTTCCCTCGATAGGCCGGGACTGCCCGGAGTCGACAAGCTCAGGTGGCCGGGCGGCCTCGGTGCACCCGCCTCGCATGGACACGTCGCGGGAGTCTGTGGCACAGCAGCTGGTCGGTTTCCCGACTCACCAGCATCGGTGAGCAGGTCTCGCCGTCTGCGGCGACCTCTGGAAACTGCGGTGCGGCGTGGGCCTTGGCAGGGGTGACGGGCTTACCGCCGAGAGCTTCGGGGGTGCGCCGACCCGCAGGGAGATCGCATGCTTCGCGGCTGTGCTAAGTCTAGAGCGTAATCAACTCTTCCGACCTGCGGCAACAGGGTCCCGCTCGGCGTGTCCCAGTCTACCCCGCGCGACCGTTGCGCCGCGCACCTCTACCGACAACCGCCAGACCTGCCAGTCTGTTCCCGCCTGGAAGCCGCTCGGCGGCTCGCCCAGCGCCAGCACCGTCGGCCCCGCCCCACTGACCACAGCCGCCACAGCCGCCGCACGCAACGCGTTGACCAGGGCGGCCGTCCCCGGCATCCCGGGCGCGCGATAGTCCTGGTGCAGCCGATCGACGGTCGCCGGCAGCAGCAACGCCGGCTCGGCGGTCAGGGCGTGCACCAGCAGCGCCGCCCGACCGGCATTCTGCGCGGCGTCGGCGTGCGGAACGGTCACCGGCAGCGCCGCCCGGGCGGTCGCGGTCAGCCCGCGCTCGGCCGGGACGAAGACGGTGGGCCGGATCCCCCCGGCGACGGGCAGCGACACCGCCCGCGCGCCGCCGGGCTCCGTCCAGGCCACGGTGAAGCCGCCCAGCAGGCAGGGGGCCACGTTGTCCGGATGGCCCTCGATCTCGGCGGTCAGCCGGAGCACCGCGTCGTCGTCGAGTCGCTCCGGCCCGTCGGTGACCAGCGCGCGGGCCAGCAGCACCCCGGCCACGATCGCCGCCGACGAGGAGCCCAGTCCACGGGCCTGCGGGATCCGGTTGACGCACTCCAGCGCCAGCCCCGGCGGCTGACCGCCGAGCACGTCGAAGGTGGCGCGCATGGCGCGGGCCACCAGGTGCCGGTCGTCCGCCGGCAGCTCACCGGCGCCCTCGCCGGTCACCGACACCCGTACGCCGCCCGAGGTCACCTCGGCCGCCACGTCGTCGTGCAGCCCGAGGGCGAGGCCCAGCGCGTCGAAGCCCGGGCCCAGGTTGGCGCTGGTGGCGGGGACCCGGACGCGGACCGGCCCGGAGGCGAAAGTCAACGGCACCGGCTCATGCTAGGGCCCGGGACCGACGTGGCGGGGTTCCGCCCGGAGCGTGGGAACTGATCTTTCCGCTAGCCTGGCCCGACCCACGGTCAGACGGAGGCGGCATGGAACTCTTCGGTTTCTCGATCCTGCAAATCGCCGGGGAACTGCCCACCCTGGCCGTGCTGGTGACCGGCCTGGTGCTGGCCGTGGCGCGCCGCGGCCGGCTGCCCCGCCGGGCCCGGGCGCTGATGATCTCGGGCATTGCGGTGCTGCTGGCGGTCAGCCTGCTCAGTCTGACCTTGAACCTTGTCCTGCCGCACCTGCTCGATGTCGGCTGGGCCGGTGGCGGCGGGTACCGCCAGTTACGGCTGTTCAGCCTCGCCGTCGGTGTGCTGTGGGCGATCGGATATCCGGTCGGGCTCGGCCTGCTCGTCGCCGCGGCGTTCGCCGGCCGGCCGGTCGCCGCGCCCGCCGTCGACTGGGCGGGCTGGACGCCGCCGGCCGGGGACGACGCGGACCACCCCGACCCCGCCCCGCAGTCGCCGGCTCCGCCCGCCACCCAGTGGGGCGGCTCCGACCTGCCCGCGCCCCCGGCCACGCCCGACCGGACCTGATCCGCCGAACGCCCGCCGGCGGTCAGGGGGCGGACGCGGGCGCCGCCTCCGTGGCCGGGTCGGACAGCGAGAGGCGACGGGTGGCGATCCGCCAGCCCACCGCGTAGACCAGCGTCACCAGGCCGCAGCCGGCGAGCACCACCCGCTCGTCGACCAGGTCCACCACCGAGGCCACCACCAGCTGGCTGACCGAGATGGCCAGCGTCGCCAGCATCATGTCGGTGGCGAAGACCCGACCGCGCAGCCGGTCCGGCACCTCGCCCTGGAGGGCGAAGTTCGACAGCACCCAGTTGCTGCCACCGCCGAAGTGGGCCACGAAGACCAGGACCAGCACCAGCGGGAACCAGCCGACCACCGAGGCGCCCAGGTAGGCCAGGCCGTACAGGGACATCGACGCGGCCAGGCCGGGCAGCAGCCAGGCCCGGTTGGTGAGCACCCGGCGCATCAGGATCGGCCCGACCAGCGCCCCCGCGCCCCGGAACGCGAAGAGCAGGCCGGCGCCGACCGGGCCGACGGCGTACACGCCGGCGAGCAGCGGGAAGACGGTCAGCACGCCGTTGCCCAGCCCGACCGCCGACTTGACCGTGACCAGCGCCAGCACCCGCGGCCGGTGCCCGATGTAGCCCAGCGCCTCCCGGATCGCCGCCCAGGTGCGCGGGGTCGGCAGGTCGGCGTCCCGGGGGGCCTGCAGGGGCCGGCGGATCCGCGCGGCCAGGCCCGCGGCCAGCGCCAGGCCGACCGCCGCCACCCAGAAGCAGGCGTACGGCCCGGCCGCCGCGCTCAGCACGCCGCCGAGCGAGGCGCCGACCACGGTCATCGTGCCCCAGGCGGAGCCGGCGATTGCGTTGCCGGCGGCCAGTTCGTCCGGGTCGAGCACGTTGGGCAGGGCGGCCTGCGCGGCCGGCGAGTAGAACGCCTTCGCCACCGCCACCGCGGCGATCGCCAGCATGGCCAGCCAGGCGGTACCGGCGCTGCGCACGCCGAGCAGGAGCAGCACCCCGAGCAGGGCGGCGACGTTCGCCACCATCATGATCTTTTTGCGGTCGAACCGGTCGGCGATGGTTCCCGTGTACGGCAGCAGCAGCGCGACCACCCCGGTGTCCAGGGCGAGCACCAGCGCGCCCCAGACGCCGCTGCCGGTCAGCTTCGGCAGGAGCACCAGCAGCGGCACCATGACGAACCAGTCGGCGCCGAAGACCACCAGCTCGGCCAGGAAGAGGTTGCGGAAGTTCCGGTTGCGGGTGAGGACCGAGAAGGTGGACGACACGTGCCCGAACCTTACCCGGCCGCTTACACCGCGGCGGTGCGTCGCACCAGCTGGGAGACGGTGACGAAGGTGTCGCCCGTGTGGTCGTCCGAAGTAGATGATCGACAACCGACGGTACGGGGCCGCCGCAACGCCGGCGCAGGACCGACGGTCACGGCCGGCTGTCGGGAGGTTGGACAGCACAGCGCCCCCGGCCGGTGGTACGGGCCGGGGGCGCTGTGCGTGGGTCGGACTACTCCTCGGTCGGCGGCAGCGGCGAGCGCCGGCTCTTCGGCAGCCGCAGCACCTCGAACTGGTCCGTGCCGTCCAGCAGCGCGGCCGAGGGCACCGGCCGGGCCGGCGACCCGGCGGCCGGCGTACCGGTGGCGGCGACCCCGGCCGGGACCGGCACGTCGCCCTCGTCCCCGGCGGCGGCCGGCGCGGCCGGCTCGACCGGGGCCGGGCCGCCGGCCCGCCGGGCCCGGCGGGCCCGCAGCGACTCCTTGGTGCGCTCCACCATGGTGTAGAGCGTCGGCACCAGCACCAGGGTCAGCAGCGTCGAGGTGAGCAGACCGCCGATCACCACCACGGCCAGCGGCTGGGAGATGAAGCCACCCTCGCCGGTCAGCCCGAGTGCCATCGGCAGCAGCGCGAAGATGGTGGCGACCGCGGTCATCAGGATCGGACGCAGCCGCCGCCGGCCGCCCTCGACCACCGCCTCGGTCACGCCCATCCCCTGCGCCCGGTACTGGTTCACCAGGTCCAGCAGCACGATCGCGTTGGTCACCACGATGCCGACCAGCATGAGCACGCCGATCAGCGCCGGCACGCCCAGCGGGGTGCCGGTGACCAGCAGCAGGCCGATCGCGCCGGTCGCGGCGAACGGGATCGAGATCAGCAGGATCAGCGCCTGGGTGATGCTGCGGAAGGTCGCCACCATGATCAGGAAGACGATCGCGATCGCGGCCAGCACCGCCAGGCCCAGGTCGCCGAAGGCGTCCTCCTGCTCGGCGCTCGCGCCACCGACGGTCACCGTCGCGCCGGGCACGTCGATGTCGGCGATCCGCTTCCGCAGCTCCTGGGTGATCGCTCCCAGGTTGGAGCCGGTGGCGGTGCCGGTGACGGACACGCTGCGCTCGCCGTCGATCCGGGTGACCTGCTGCGGTCCCTCGCCCTGGGTGACGTCCGCGATGTCGTCCAGCTTGACCGGACCGACCGGCAGGGCGCGCAGCTGCTCCACGGTCGTCGGCGGGGTGGCCGAGGTCCGCAGCACCACGTCCTGCTGACCGCCGTCCAGCGTCACCCGTCCCAGCGGGGCACCCCGGTACGCCTGCGACACCAGCTGTCCGACCGCCGCCTCGCTCAGCCCGACCCGGGCCGCGGCGAGCCGGTCGACGCTGACGTCGACGCGGGGCACCCGCGTCGCCAGGCTGGTCGAGACGTCCTCGACGTCCGGCGTGCCGGCCATCGCCGCGCGAGCCTCCTCGGCGGCCCTGGCCAGCGTCTCCTGGTCGGCGGCCTGGACGACCAGCTCCAGCTGGTCACCCTGGCCCTGGCCGAAGGTGAGCTCGCCGCCCTCGGCACCGAGGGCGTCGAACTTCTCCCGCAGGATCTCCTTCATCTCCTTGGCGTCGGTGTCGCCGTCGAGCGCCACCGACCAGCGGGCGGTGTTGTTGCCCCCGCCGGCCAGCCACGGCTGGTCGCTGCCGCCCGCGGTGACCTGGTACGTCTCGACGCCGTCGGTCCGGCCGAGCACCTCCTCGACCCGACGAGCGGCCTGGTCGGTGGCGGCCAGGCCGGCGCCCGCCGGCAGCTCCTGGGTGATGTTCAAGGTGTCCTGGCCGGAGTCGTCCAGGAAGTTGGTCTCCAGCTTCTGAGCGAGGCCGAACGTGCCGAGCAGCACCAGCAGCCCCACCGCGACGGTGATCCAGCGGGTCCGGCGGGTGCGGGTGGCGAACCCGATCGTCGGCAGGTACGCCCGCTGCAACGGGCTGCGCAGCTCCTTCTCCTCGGCGGCCCGACGCACCTCGGCGTCGTCCGCCCCGGCCCGGCGCGGCGTGAGGAACCAGTACGCGAGCACCGGAATCACGGTCAGCGAGACCAGCAGCGAGGCGAGCAGGGCCACCGTCACGGTGATCGCGAACGGCGCGAAGAGCTGCCCGACGAAGCCGCCCACCAGCGCGATCGGGGCGAACACCGCCACCGTGGTGAGGGTCGACGCGGTCACCGCGCCGGCCACCTCGCGGACCGCGGTGACGATCGCGTCCCGCTTGGGTTCGCCGTACTCCAGGTGGCGTTTGATGTTCTCCAGCACCACGATCGAGTCGTCGACCACCCGGCCCACGGCGATGGTGAGCGCGCCGAGGGTGAGCAGGTTGAGCGAGTAGTCGCCGACCCAGAGCGCGAGCAGTGCCACCACCACCGACAGCGGGATGGAGACCGCGGTGACCAGGGTGGAACGCACCGACAGCAGGAAGACCAGGATCACCACCACGGCCATGAGCAGGCCGAGCAGGCCCTCGGTGGTCAGGCTCTCGATGGACTTCTCGACGAACGGCGCCTGGTCGAAGACGACGGTCAGCTCGGCGCCGGAGGTGGAGCGCAGGGCGTCGAGCCGGTCCCGGATCTCGTGCGAGATGCGCACGGCGTTGCCGTCCGGGGCGGCGATCACCTGGACGCCGAGGCTCTCGATGCCGTTGGTGCGGGTGATCGCGGTGGCCGGGGCGAGCTGCTGCTGCACGGCGGCCATGTCACCGAGGCGGACCGGCGGCGCCTTGGGCACGCTCGGGGTGAGCACGATGCCGCGCAGGTCGTCCAGGGTGGTGATCGGGGCGCCGACCTGCACCGGGAGCGCCCGGGTGCCGTCGGTGACCGCGCCGGCCGGCACGGAGATGCCGTTGGTCTTCAGCGCCGTCGGAATGGCGGTCGGGGCCAGCTTCGCGGCGGCGAACTTCGCCGGGTCCGGCGTGATCGTCACGACCTGGTCGCGGGCGCCGGTCACCTCGACGGTACGGACGCCGTCGATCCCCTCCAGCTCGGGTACGACGGTGCTGCGCAGCTTCTCCGCCAGCGCCCGCTCGTCGCCGCCGCCGCTGGCGGCGAGCACCACCGCGGGCAGGTCGTCGGTGCTCCCGGTGAGGACCTGCGGGTCCACCGCCGCGGGGAGCTGCGCGTCGATCCGGCCCAGCGCGGTCTGCATCTTGTTGGCCGCGTCGTCGACGTCGGTGCCGAACTCGAACTGCACCGAGACGGTCGCCGAACCCTCCCGCGAGGTGGAGGTGACCTTCTCCAGCCCGGGCAGGCCCTGGAGGCTGTTCTCGATCGGCTCGGTGACCTGGGACTCGACGATCTCCGGCCCGGCGCCGGGGTAGACCGCGACGACGAACGCGCCGGGGAACTCCAGCGACGGCAGCAGCTGCTGCTTGAGCGAGGGGACGGCGAACGCCCCGAACGCCGCGGTCACCACCGCGATCAGGGCGACCAGTCCCCGGTTGGCGAGGCTGGATCTGGCGAGCAGCGACATCGGCGGACTCACTCCTGCAGGAGGTCGACGGGGTGAGCAGAGTGTGCCCGATTCACTTTCCCCCACCCCCACCGGCCCACCGCCGCCCCCACCCACCGGCACCCCGCTCGTCGATCAGGAAGTTACCGGCCGAGGAATGCGCGTTCCAGGCCGCTGACCTCATGATCAACGCTCGACCCCGTCGGGGCGACGGGGGGTTAGGCGAGGTCGAGGGAGCGGGCGGCGGCGAGGGCGTCGTTGGCGATGGTGACCGGGGCGGGGGCGGTGGAGATGGCCCACTCCGGGTCCTTGAGGCCGTGGCCGGTGACCGTGCAGACGACCGTGGAACCGGGCGGGACCCGGCCCGCCGCGGCCTGCTGGAGCAGGCCGGCCACGCTGGCCGCGCTGCCCAACTCGACGAAGACGCCCACCTCCCGGGCGAGCAGCCGGTACGCCGACAGGATCTCCCGGTCGGTGACCGCCGCGATCAGGCCCTGCGAGGCGTCCCGGGCGTCGACCGCCTTCGTCCAGCTCGCCGGGTTGCCGATCCGGATGGCGGTGGCGATCGTGGACGGCTCGTGCACCACCTGGCCGGTCACGATCGGCGCGGCGCCGGCGGCCTGGAAGCCGTACATCTTCGGGGCCCGGGTGGCGTTGCCGGCGGCCAGGTCCTCGCCGTAGCCCATCCAGTACGCGGAGATGTTGCCGGCGTTGCCGACCGGCAGGCAGTGGATGTCGGGGGCGTCGCCGAGCGCCTCGACGATCTCGAAGGCGGCGGTCTTCTGGCCGTGCAGCCGGTCCGGGTTGACCGAGTTGACCAGCGCCACCGGGAAGTCCTGGGCGAGCTTCGCGGCCAGCGACAGGCAGTCGTCGAAGTTGCCCTGGACCTGGAGCAGCTTCGCCCCGTGCACCAGCGCCTGGGCCAGCTTGCCCAGCGCGATCTTGCCCTGCGGCACCAGCACCGCGCAGGTGATCCCGGCCCGGGCCGCGTACGCCGCGGCGGAGGCGCTGGTGTTGCCGGTGGAGGCGCAGATGATCACCTTGTCACCCGCCTCGACCGCCTTGGACACCGCGACGGTCATGCCGCGGTCCTTGAACGAGCCGGTCGGGTTGGCCCCCTCGACCTTCAGGTGCACGTCACAGCCGAGCCGGGCGGAGAGCACCGGCGCGGGCAGCAGCGGCGTGTTCCCCTCGTGCAGGGTGACGACGGGGGTGGCGTCGGTGACCGGCAGTCGGTCCCGGTACGTCTCGATCAGACCGCGCCACATGTCGCTCTCCTCGCCTCGCCCCGTCCCAATCGGGGGTGTCTCAAGCCTGGACCAACCGACCGGGGCGGCGACCGGCGCACCCGCCGCCACCCACCAGACGGGACGCCCTACTGCCCGCCCTCCACCCGCAGCACGCTGGTCACCGATCCGACGATGTCCAGCCCGCGCAGCTCTCGTACGGTCGCGGCGAGCGCCGCGTCCGGCGCGACGTGGGTGACGATGACCAGCTCGGCGTCGGAGCCCCGACCGGCCGGCCCGCCGCCCGCCGGGCCCTGCCGCACGGTGGCGATGGAGACCTCGTGCCGGGCGAACACCCCGGCCACCGCCTCCAGCACACCCGGACGGTCGGCCACGTCGAGGCTGATGTGGTAGCGGGTCAGCGCCTCCCCCATCGGCCGCACCGCCAGGTCGGCGTACGCGGACTCGCTGGCCGCCCGCGCCCCGGCGAGCCGGTTGCGGGCCACCGCCACCACGTCGCCGAGGACGGCGCTGGCCGTCGGCGCGCCACCGGCGCCCCGGCCGTAGAACATCAGCTGCCCGGCCGCCTCGGCCTCGACGAAGACCGCGTTGAACGCGTCGCCGACGCTGGCCAGCGGGTGGGTCAGCGGGATCATCGCCGGGTGCACCCGCACGCTGACCGTCTCCCGGCCCGCGGCGTCGGCGCCCCGGGCCGCGATGCAGAGCAGCTTGATCGTGCAGCCCATCGCCCGGGCGCTGGCCACGTCCGCGGCGGTCACCTCGGTGATCCCCTCGCGGTGCACGTCGGCGGCGGTGACCCGGGTGTGGAACGCCAGCGAGGCGAGGATGGCGGCCTTGGCGGCGGCGTCGAAGCCCTCCACGTCGGCGGTCGGGTCCGCCTCGGCGTACCCGAGCTCGGTGGCCTCCTCCAGCGCCTCGGCGAAGCCGGCGCCGGTGGCGTCCATCGCGGAGAGGATGAAGTTGGTGGTGCCGTTGACGATGCCGGTGACCCGGTTGATCCGGTCCCCGTGCAGCGAGTCGCGCAGCGGGCGCAGCAGCGGGATCGCCCCCGCCACCGAGGCCTCGTAGTAGAGGTCGGCGCCGCCCTCGGCCGCCGCGTCGTGCAGGGCCGCGCCGTCCTCGGCGAGCAGCGCCTTGTTGGCGGTGACCACGCTCTTGCCGGCCCGCAGCGCCTCGACCAGCCAGCCGCGCGCCGGCTCGATACCGCCGACCACCTCGACCACCACGTCGATGTCGTCGCGCTTGATCAGCCCGAGCGGGTCGGTGGTGAACAGCGCCGGGTCGACCGGCAGGTCACCGCGGTCGCGCCCGACCCGGCGTACGGCGATGCCGGCGATCTCCAGCGGGGCGCCGATCCGGGCGGCGAGGTCGGCCGACTGCTCGTGCAGCAACCGGACCACCTCGCTGCCCACGGTCCCGCAGCCGAGCAGCGCCAAACGCACAGGTGACGTCATCCAACATCCAATGCCAACAGGTCCTCTTCGGTCTCCCGCCGGACGATCAGCCGGGCCCGGCCGTCCCGCACCGCGACCACCGGCGGGCGGGGCACGTGGTTGTAGTTGCTGGCCATGCTGCGGCAGTACGCACCCGTGCCGGGCACCGCGACAAGATCTCCGGGCTGCACGTCGGCGGGCAGGAATTCATCCTTCACCACGATGTCCCCGGACTCACAGTGCTTTCCCACCACGCGGGCGAGCATCGGCTCGGCCACCGACGCCCGGTTCGCCATCGTGGCCGAGTACGAGGCGTCGTAGAGCGCGGTGCGGATGTTGTCGCTCATCCCGCCGTCGACGCTGACGTAGGTGCGGATCCCGTCCACGTCCTTGACCGTGCCCACCTCGTAGAGGGTGAACACGGCCGGGCCGACGATCGCCCGCCCGGGCTCGATGGACAGGTGCGGCACGGCCAGTCGCTCGGCGGCGCACTCGCCGTCGACGATCTTGCGCAGCCGCTTGGCCAGTTCCTGCGGCGAGGCCGGGTCGTCCTGGGTGGTGTACGCGATGCCGAAGCCGCCGCCGAGGTCCAGCTCGGGCAGCTCCACCCCGCGGGCGTCGCGGATCTGTGCCTGCAGGGCGAGCACCCGGCGGGCGGAGACCTCGAAGCCGCTGGCGTCGAAGATCTGGGACCCGATGTGCGAGTGCAGGCCACGCAGGTCGAGCACGCCCTCGTCGAGCACCTTGAAGGCGGCCGCCGCGGCCGCCCCGCCGGCGAGCGAGAAGCCGAACTTCTGGTCCTCGTGCGCGGTGGCGATGAACTCGTGGGTGTGCGCCTCGACGCCGACGGTGACCCGGATCAGCACGCCGGGGCGTACCCCGCGCTCGCGGGCCAGCGCGGTGAGCCGGTCGATCTCGGTGAACGAGTCGAGGATGATCCGGCCCACCCCGGCGTCCAGCGCCCGGGTCAGCTCGGCCACGGACTTGTTGTTGCCGTGGAAGCCGATCCGCTCCGGCGGCATCCCGGCCGACAGCGCGGTGGCCAGCTCGCCGCCGGTGCAGACGTCGAGGTGCAGGCCCTCCTCGGCGATCATGCGGACCACGGCCCGGCAGAGGAACGCCTTGCCCGCGTAGTAGACGTCGACGTCCTGGAAGGCGGCGCGGAAGTCGCGGCAGCGCGAGCGCAGGTCGTCCTCGTCGAGGACGTACAGCGGGGTGCCGTACTCGGCGGCGATGTCGTGGATGCCCAGGCCGGCGACGGCGAGCGCGCCGTCGTCGGCGCGCGTCACGTTACGCGGCCACAGCTGCGGCACCAGGGCGTTGACGTCGGCCGGGGTACGCAGCCACGCCGGCCGGCTGCCGATGTCGCCGTGCAGGGCACCGGCCTCATGCGCGCGCACGAATGCTCACATCCTCTCCGGAGCGGTGACGCCGAGCAGGTGCAGGCCGTTGGCGATGACCACCCGCGTCGCGTCGTTGAGCCAGAGCCGGGCCCGGTGCAGGTCGGTGACCTCCTCGTCGCCGCGCGGCAGGATCCGGCAGTTGTCGTAGAACCGGTGGTACGCCCCGGCCAGCTCCTCCAGGTAGCGGGCCACCCGGTGCGGCCCCCGCAGCTCGGCGGCGGTGGCCACCACGGCCGGGAACTCGGCGAGCGCCTTGAGCAGTTCGTTCTCCTTCTCGTGTCCGAGCAGCTCGGCCCGGAAGCCGGCGGCGTCGCCGCGGGTCAGCCCGACCTCGGCGGCGTTGCGCCCGACGCTGGCCGTCCGGGCGGCGACGTACTGCACGTAGTAGACCGGGTTGTCACGGGTGGCCCGGGTCCACAGCTCGACGTCGATGTCGATCGGGGAGTCGCTGGAGTAGCGGGCCAGCGCGTACCGGGAGGCGTCGACGCCGATCGCGTCAACCATGTCCTCCAGGGTAACGACGGTGCCGGCCCGCTTGCTCATCCGCACCGGGGCGCCCTCGCGGACCAGGTTGACCAGCTGGCCGATGAGGATCTCCAGGTTGCGCTCCGGGTCGTCGCCGAAGCAGGCCGCCATCGCCTTCATGCGGCCGATGTAGCCGTGGTGGTCGGCGCCCAGCATGATCACGACCCGCTCGAAGCCGCGCTCGCGCTTGTCGAGGTAGTAGGCGCAGTCGGCGGCGAAGTACGTCCACTCGCCGTTGGACTTGCGCAGCACCCGGTCCTTGTCGTCGCCGAAGTCGGTGGTGCGCAGCCAGGTCGCGCCCTCGGATTCGTAGAGGTGCCCCTGCTCCCGCAGCCGGT
Source organism: Micromonospora sp. U56 (assembly GCF_018070095.1). Taxonomy (NCBI): domain Bacteria; kingdom Bacillati; phylum Actinomycetota; class Actinomycetes; order Micromonosporales; family Micromonosporaceae; genus Micromonospora; species Micromonospora sp. U56. The sequence goes on along the minus strand of NZ_JAGPYL010000099.1, from coordinate 3,438 downwards.
TGAGCGCGTGGTCCAGCTCACCGCGGTCGTGCAGGTCCTTCTCGTTGAAGTAGGTGTCGAACTCCACCCCGAAGGCGCGCAGCGAGGACTTGATCTCGGCGAACATCAGCGCGACGCCCTCTACCCGGAAGACCTCCTGGGCGGCGGCGTCGTCCAGCTCCAGCACGTCCGGCCGGACGGCGCGGACCTGCTCGGCGATCTCGGCGATGTACGCGCCGCCGTACCCGTCCTCGGGGGCCGGCTCGCCCTTCGCGGCGGCGAGCAGCGACCGGGCGAACCGGTCGATCTGGGAGCCGGCGTCGTTGAAGTAGTACTCGGTGCCCACGTCGGCGCCGGTGGCGCGGAGCAGCCGGCTCAGCGCGTCACCGACGGCCGCCCAGCGGACGCCGCCGATGTGCACCGGGCCGGTGGGGTTGGCCGAGACGAACTCGAGGTTGATCTTCTGGCCGGCGAGGGCGTCGCTGCGGCCGTACTCCGCGCCGGCCTCGACGATCGACCGGGCGAGCTGGCCCGCGGCGGCGGCGTCGAGCCGGATGTTGAGGAAGCCGGGGCCGGCGATCTCCACGGACTTGACCCCCGGGGCGCGGCCGAGCTGGTCGGCCAGCGCGGCGGCCAGCTCCCGCGGTGGGACCCCCACCTTCTTGCTGAGCTGCAACGCCAGCGTCGAGGCGTAGTCGCCGTGCTCGGGATTGCGCGGTCGCTCCACCGCCGTCCGCTCCGGGAGCGCGGCAGGGTCCAGGCCCCGCTCGGTGAAGACGGCGTGGGCTGCGGAGAGGACGACCTCGGCGAGTTCTGCGGGAGTCACCGAACCATGTTATCGGGGGTAGACTCGGCACCCGCGGCGGCGACCAGGATGTGAACCGGCCCCGCGGCTCCCCTGACCGACCGACCTGACGAGGCACCATGAGCATCAGCACCCCGGGCGGCCCGGAGCGCCGTCCGACCGTGGTCAGCACCGGCAAGAAGCCGGCGGCTGGCCGGCCCGCGTCCGGCGCCAAGCCCGGGGCCGGCAAGTCGGCGGGCTCCCCCCGCCAGACCTCGGGTGGCAAGGGCCCCCGCAAGCCGGTCACGCCGGTCAAGGTGAGCCAGGGCCGGTCCTGGGGCCCGATCGCGCTCTTCGTGGCCGTCGGCGTGCTCGCCGCGGCGATCATCGGGTACGGCGCGTACGCGGCCTTCCAGGGCTCCAAGCCGTGGGAGAAGCGGGCCGCCGACATCGACGGCATCGTCGACTTCCGGAAGAAGGACGCCAAGCTCGTCCAGGGCGGCCAGCACCAGCAGGGCCCGATCAAGTACGACGTCAACCCGCCGGTCGCCGGCCCGCACAACGCAGCCTGGCAGAACTGCATGGGTGACGTCTACGACGCCCCGATCGCCAGCGAGCACGCGGTGCACAGCATGGAGCACGGCGCGGTCTGGATCACGTACCGCTCCGACCTGCCGGCCGACCAGGTGACGAAGCTCAAGACCAGGGTCCAGGGCAAGGAGAAGCTGATGCTCAGCCCGTTCGACGGGCTGGACAAGCCGATCTCGCTGCAGGCCTGGGGCTACCAGCTCAAGGTCGACAACGCCGACGACGGCCGGATCGACGACTTCATCAAGACCCTGCGCGTCAACGCCTCGGTCGAGGGCCCGAACGCCAACTGCGGCCAGGGCATCACGGCCACCGGCACCACCCCGCGCGACCCGCAGCCCACCCAGTAAGGACGACCATGACCGCTCCCGTGACGACGGACAGCGCACCCGACGAGGCCCCGGTCACCGACGACGGTGGCCGCCGGTCCGTGCGCCGCTACGGCGTCCTCGCGCTGACCGCCGCCGTCGTGGTCGGTCTCCTCCTCGGGTACGCCGGCGGCCTGCTGACGCCGAGCCTCACCCGACCGGGTGACAGCTCGGCCGAGGCGGGCTTCGCCCGGGACATGACCAGCCATCACGCCCAGGCGGTGGAGATGGGGCTGATCGCCTTCCAGAAGGGCAGCGACCCGGAGGTACGCCAGGTCGGGGGCGACATCGCCACCGGTCAGCAGGGCGAGATCGGCACCATGCAGACCTGGCTGCGGTCGTGGGGGCTGGACCCGACCGGCTCCGACCCGGCGATGGCCTGGATGCCGGACGGCCGGGACAGCCTCCGGGACGGGCTGATGCCCGGCATGGCGACGCCGCAGGAGATGGCGCAGCTGCGCGCGGCGCAGGGGCACGACCTCGACGTGCTCTTCCTGCGCATGATGATCAAGCACCACCTGGGTGGGATCCACATGATCCAGGGCATCCTCGACCACGGCGGGGACGACGACGTGCTCAAGGTCGCGCAGACCATGAAGAACACCCAGCAGACGGACCTGGTCAACCTCCAGAACGCCCTCAAGCGCCTGGGCGGCTGATCCCGACACCCGGCTTCATGGAGGCCCGCGTACCGCCCTTGGCGGACGCGGGCCTCCGTCCGTTCCGACCCGCACGGCTGTCCCTTTACACCCTCTTTGCGGCCTTTGGTCGGTCCGACCGATTGCGGTCGTTGGAGACTTTTCTCCCCACATATCGTGACCAGTTGCGATTCGGGCTCGTTGCGCAGGACGTGGGGGTTGCACTGAGAGACGCGCGGCGGTCGGTCACCAGCTGGTGCCGGCGCCACACCATCGGCGGTGACGGAGCGGTGGCAGCCGTCCGTCGCGGACACCGGCAGGGCGAGCCCGGAACGCTCAGCCGCGAACAGGAACTCGAACTGATCGACGCCCTGCGGGGAGTCCACCCCGACGAGTTCGGGCTGGACGAGGAGCTGTGGACGCGACAGAGCCTGACCACGCTGATCCAGCGCCAGTTCGACCTGGCGATGGACGCCGGCACCGTCGGGGCGTACCTGCGGGCCTGGGGGTTGGGTCCGCGGGAGCCGCGGGAGCGGGCCTGCGGGCTCTGCGTCGGCGCGGTCGAGCGCTGGGTACGCAGCGAGTACCCGGCGATCACCCGGGCCGCTCAGGAGCACTCCGCGGAGGTCTACTGGATCGGCCGGGTACGCCTGCGCGGCACCATGCCGGCCGCAGACGTGATCTCCGCGGTGTCGTCCCGGGGCCGGGTCCGGTTCATGGTGGCCACGCCCGGCGTGGACGCGCCGCTACCCCGCGACTTCGTGCTGCGGCTCAGCGGCGCCGAGGAGCGCACCGTGCACCTGATCGTGGACGGCTCGTGGCCCAAGAACGAGTGGCCCCGACGCCTCCCCCGCCGCATCGTCCTGCACCCCCTCCCCAGCTGCGGCCGCGCCCTCGCCGCCGCCTGACCCCCGCCCTTTCGCGTTGATCATGAAGTTGTTGTCGGCGGGCACGGGGCGGCGTCAAGTGGTGAGTGCAATCGTCAGGGCGCGATGAGTTGAGCCAGGCGCTGGGTTGGGGTTGCCCAGCTCAGCGTCTGGCGGGGGCGGGTGTTCAGTTCGTGGGCGACTTCGTCGAGGCC
>NZ_JAGPYL010000098.1:0-23730 GCF_018070095.1 Micromonospora sp. U56 | reverse complement strand
GGCGTCGGCCGCGCGGGACCGGGTCGGTCTCGTCGTCGAACTCGCCGATGACCTCCTCCAGCAGGTCTTCGAGGGCCACGAAGCCGATCGGACGGGTCGGGCCGCCACCGTTACGGACCAGCGCGAGCTGGGCCTGGTCGGCGCGCATCGCGGCCACCGCCTCGGTGACCGAGGAGGTCGCCGGCAGGGTGAACGCCCGGGTCATCAGCTCGCCCGCCGTCGCCGGCCGGCCGGTGGTGACCGCCCGCACCGCCTCCCGTACGTGGACCAGGCCGCAGACCTCGCCGCCCGGGTCCAGCACGGCGAGCCGGGACCGGCCGCTGTCCCGGCTGACCTGCTCGATCCGGTCCGCGGTGTCGTCGCGGCGGACCGTGACGATCTCGTCGAAGGGCTCCATCACGTCCCGGACGGTGGTGCCCTGCAACTCCAGCATGCTGGTCAGCAGGTGGTGCTGCTCGGCGCCGAGCAGCCCGTGCTCGCGGGACTGCTCCAGCAGGATGCGCAGCTCGTCCGGGCCGTGCACCTGGGCGAGCTGGTCCTGCTGCTGCACCCCGAACAGCCGCAGCACCACGTTGGCCAGCGCGTTGAGCGCCGACAGCACCGGCCGGGCAACCCGGGCGAAAGCCCGGAACGGCAGCGCCAGCAGCAGCGCCGACCGCTCGGCATCGGTGATCGCCCACGACTTCGGGGCCATCTCCCCGACGACCAGGTGCAGGAAGGTCACCAGCGCCAGCGCGAAGACCAGCGCGACGGCGTGGCTGGCCGCGTCGGGCAGCCCCACCGTGTGCAGCAGCGGGCTGAGCAGGTGTTCGATCGCCGGCTCGGCCAGCGCGCCGAGCCCCAGGGTGCACAGCGTGATGCCGAGCTGCGCGCCGGCCAGCATCAGCGACAGCTCGCGGACGCCGTCCAGGGCCGCCCGGGCTGCCCGACCGCCACCGGCGGCCGCCGGTTCCAGGCGGTAGCGCTTGCTCGCCACCAGGGCGAACTCGGCGGCCACGAAGAAGCCGTTGAGCGCCAGCAGCAGCGCCGAGACCAGCAGTGCGACGCCGGGGCTCATGCCGCCACCTCCCCGGGGGCCTCGCCGGCCATCCGCAGCCGCACCGAGTCGGCCACGTGCCGGTCCACGACGAGCACCTCGACCAGGGCGCGCTCGCGTGGCGCCTCGCCGTCGGCGGGCAGGCTGATCTCCAGCCGGTCACCCACCTCGGGCACCCGGCCCAGCTCACGCATGACCAGCCCGGAGAGGGTGTCGTACTCGGGGGCCTCGGGCAGCGCGATGCCGGTGCTGTCGGCGACCTCGTCGATCCGCCAGCGGGCCGGCACCACCCAGGAGCCGTCGGCCTGCCGGGCGGGGGCGCGCTCCGGCGGGTCGTCCTCGTCGCGGATCGGGCCGACCAGCTCCTCGGCGATGTCCTCCAACGTGATCACGCCGGCGAAGCCGCCGTACTCGTCGACCACGCAGGCCAACTGCCGGTGCCCGGACCGCAGCCGGTCCAGCACCGTCGGCAGCGGCAGCGTCTCGGGCACCAGCAACGGGGGTACGGCCACCGCGCTGACCGGGGTGGTGGCGCGCCGCGCCGGGGGTACGCCGAGCACGTCGGCGATGCCGACCACGCCGACCAGGTCGTCCACGCCCTCGGCGCCGCGCACCGGGAAGCGGGAGTGACCGGTGTCGAGCAGCTCGACGACCCGGCTGACCGGCTCGTGCGCCCGGACGGTATGCACGTCGACCCGGGGCACCATGGCCTCCCCGGCGGTCAGCTCCCGGAAGTCGAGGCCCCGGTCGAGCAGGTCGGACATCTCGGCGTCGAGGTGGCCCTCCTCCCGGGACTCGGCGATGATCTGTTCCAGGTCCTCCGGGGTGGCGCCGCTGGGCAGCTCCTCGATCGGCTCGATGCCGAGCCGGCGCAGCAGCCGCACCGCCGCCCGGTCGAAGAGCGTGATCAGCGGGCCGGCGACCTTCAGGTACATCAGGGTGGAGCGGCTCAGCGCCCGGGCCAGCGGCTCGGCGCGGGCGATGGCCAGGTTCTTCGGGGCGAGTTCACCGAGGACCATCTGCACCACGGTGGCGATGAGCAGGGCCAGCACCACCGACAGCGGGAGGCTGACTGCGGTGGAGACACCGGCGCCGCCGAGCAGTTCGGCCAGCCCGGCACCCAGGTACGGCTCGGCGACGTAACCGACCAGCAGGGCGGTCACGGTGATGCCGAGCTGGGCGCCGGAGAGCATGAACGACAGCCGGCCGGTGACCTCCAGGGCCCGGGCGGCCGCCTGGTCGCCCTCCTCGGCCTGTTGCTTGAGCCGGCCGCGGTCCACCGCGACGTAGCCGAACTCCTGGGCCACGAAGTAGCCGGTGGCGGCGGTGAGAACGATGATGAGTAGAAGACCGACGACGATCAACACGGGTCGCTCAGGGCTCCCGGGGACGTCGGGGCGATGGGATGCCGGGCACGACCCGGCTGGCTACTGCTGCCCTCCTGGGCAGAGGAGTCGATCATGCGGCAATTCTATCCGCGGTCGCTGAAAGCCCGCTGAAGGTGGGGACAAAGCTGCCGCTCATCCCCTATGTCCGGTGCTCGGCGAGTTCATCCCGGTCCAGCAGGGCCCGGTCCACCCGCCCCGACCGGTACGCGGCCCGGCCGATCATCTGCGCGGCCACCGGCGCGGTGGCCAGTTGGAAGACGGCGACCAGCGCGATCATGCCGAGGTCGGCGGGGCTGCGCAGCCGCAACGCCAGCCCGAGCAGCAGGAGCAGCGCCCCGAGCACCTGCGGCTTGGTGGCGGCGTGCATCCGGTCCAGCACGTCCGGGAAGCGCAGCACCCCGATCCCGGCGGCGAGGCTGAGCAGCGCCCCCGCCACCAGGGCGATCGCTCCCAGCCAGTCGGCGACGGTGCCCGCGCTCACCGGGCCACCTCTTCGTTCGTGACTGCGGGGCTCCGCTGCGCTGCACTCCTCGCGCTCACCGGGCCACCTCTTCGTTCGCGACGCCGCCGCGCGCCGGCCGGGCCGGGACGGCGGGCAGCCGGGCCGGGGCCGGGCGGGTCACGCCTCCTCCCGGACGGCGAAGCGGACCAGGGCCACCGATCCGACGAACCCGAGCAGCGAGAGCACCACCAGCACCGGCAGCGTGGTGGCGTGCCGGTTGACCGCGGCCTCCGCCCCGACCGCGCCGAGCATGATCGCGAGCAGCAGGTCGGCGGCGATCACCCGGTCCAGCAGCGAGGGGCCCCGGTAGATCCGGGCCAGCGCCAGCAGCGCGGTGACCGAGAGCAGCACGGTCAGGACGACGGTGAGGACGACGGTCATGTGGACCTCCGGTCGACGGGATCGGTGGCGAGCAGGCGCACCTCGGCGTCGGAGCCGACCGCGCGGACGACCCGTTCCTCGACGGCGAGGACCCGGTGCCGGCTGTCGGACAGGTCCTCCGGACGCCGGACGTCCAGGACGTGCACGTAGAGGACGCCCGCGTCCCGGTCGATCTCAAGGATCAGGGTGCCGGGGACCAGCGAGAGCAGCTCGGCGGTGAGCGCCAGGTTGAGGTCGGTGCGCACCCGCAGGCGTACTCCGATGATCGCCCCGCGCGGCCGGTAGCCGGGGCGGACGGCGATCGCGGCGACGTGCACGCTGGCGTCGACCAGCTCGGTGACGAACGTCGCCAGCAGCACCAGCAGCGCCCGGGGCCGCAGCCGGCCGCCGAAAGTGACCGGCGGCAGCGGGAAGAACAGCAGCACCGCGACGCCGACCAGCGCCCCGCCGAGCAGGTTGCCCCAGGAGATCTCGCCCCAGAGCAGGTTCCAGACCGCGATCAGCCAGCCCAGGGCGATGGCCTGGTCGCGGCGGCGGCGGCCGGCGCGCCGCGTGGGCGGCGATCCGGCGGTGTCCGGGGCGGTCACGGGGCACCGCCGGGCAGCACGGCCCGCACGTACGGGGTGCGCAGCCGCAGGTCGGCCGCGGCGTCGGCAGTGACGCGGAACAGCGGACCGGCGGCGAGCGTGAACGTCAGGCCCAGCACCACCAGGGCGGCGGTGGCGCCCACCATCAGCTGCGGCAGCCGGACCACCGGTTCGTCGGTGGCCAGCCGGGGCGCCCGCCAGAACGCGATGTTCCACACCCGCGAGGCGGTGTAGAGGGTGAGCAGGCTGGTCGCCGTACCGGCGGCGACCAGCACCCAGGGCAGCGGCCCGCCGACCGCCACGCCGGCCTGGAGCAGGCCGACCTTGCCGAGGAAGCCGGAGAAGGGTGGGATGCCGGCGAGGTTCATCGCCGGGACGAAGAAGAGCACCGCCAGCAGCGGGGCGATCCGGGCCAGACCGCCGATCCGGCGCAGGTCGGTGCTGCCGGCGCGCTCCTCGACCAGCCCGGCGACGAGGAAGAGCGTGGTCTGGATGGTGATGTGGTGCACCACGTAGAAGATCGCGCCGGAGAGCGCGGCGGCGGTGCTCAGCGCCACCCCGTAGATCATGTAGCCGATGTGGCTGACCAGCGTGAACGAGAAGAGCCGCTTCATGTCCGACTGCGCCACCGCGCCGAGCACGCCAACCACCATGGTCAGCCCGGCCACCACCATGAGCAGGCCGGCGACCTGCCCGCCGGGGAAGAGCAGCGTCTCGGTCCGGATGATCGCGTAGACGCCGACCTTGGTGAGCAGGCCGGCGAAGACCGCGGTCACCGGGGCCGGCGCGGTCGGGTAGCTGTCCGGCAGCCAGGCGGAAACGGGAAAGACCGCCGCCTTGATGCCGAAGGCGAGCAGCAGCATCAGCTGCAACCCCAGCCGTACGCCGTCCGGCAGCGCGTCGAGGCGGGTGGCGAGCTGGGCCAGGTTGAGGGTGCCGGTGGCGGCGTACACCAGGCTGACCGCGACCAGGAAGATCATCGAGGAGAGGATGCCGACCACGACGTACGTCGAGCCGGTGCGGATCCGGGCCTCGGTGCCGCCCAGGGTGATCAGTACGAAGCTGGCGGCCAGCAGCATCTCGAAGCCGACGAAGAGGTTGAACAGGTCCCCGGCGAGGAAGGCGTTGGTGATACCGGCGGTCAGCACCAGGTAGGTCGGGTGGTAGATGCTCACCGGCGCGGATTCGCTGGTCTCGCTGCGGCCCTGGCCGATCGAGTAGACCAGCACGCAGAGGGTGACCGCCGAGGAGACCACCAGCATCAGCGCGGCCAACTGGTCGGCGACCAGCACGATCCCCACCGGCGCCGGCCACCCGCCCACCTGCGTCACCACCGGCCCGTGCCGGTACGCCTGCACGAGCAGCGCCACCGCCAGAACCAGGTTGCCGGTGAGCGCGACCACGCTGACCGTGCGCTGCACCCGGGGCAGGTTGGCCAGGATCAGGGTCAGCGCGGCGCCGAGCAGCGGCACCACCACCGGCAGCGGCACGAGCCGGTTCACTGCCGCCCACCCCGTCGGCGCAGCCGGCGTCGGGCGGGCTCCGGGTCCACCTGCTCCGGGTCGTCGTTCGGCCCCTCCCCGCCGAGGTCGGCGTCGAGCACCTCGTTGCGCTCGGCGAGCTGCACGATCTGGCGGTCCTCCAGGTCGTCCTGCACCTCGTCGTCGCCGCCGAGATACCAGCTGCGGTAGGCGACCGCCGCGAGGAACGCGGTCAGCCCGAAGGTGATCACGATGGCGGTGAGCACCATGGCCTGGACCAGCGAATCGCTGAACTCCGCCACCTCGGCGGTGCCGACCACCGGCGCCGCGCCGGACCGGCCGCCGAGCAGGATGAGCAGGTTCACCCCGTTGCCGAGCAGGATGACGCCGAGCAGGATCCGGGTCAGGCTGCGCTCCAGCAGCAGGGTCACCCCGGTGGCCGCGAGCACGCCGACGGCGAGCACCAGCACCAGGGTCGCCCCCGCGCCGCCCTGCCTCACCCCGACTCCCCCTCCCGCTCGACGACGAGCCCCCGCTCGGACCTGCCGGCCGCCTCGAGGTGCCGGTCCACCTCGGCGCCGAGGCTGCGCAGGATGTCCAGCACCAGCCCGACCACGACCAGGTAGACCCCGACGTCGAAGAAGAGCGAGGTGACCAGGTACGGCTCGCCCAGCCAGGGCAGCGGCAGGTTCACCTTGGCGCTCTCCAGCACGTCTCCCGTGGTCAGCAGGGACACCACGCCGCCACCGACGGAGATCGCCAGCCCGGCGCCGAGCACCGTGCCCGCGCCGACCGGGGCGCCCTCGGCCAGCTCGTACCGGCCGCCGGCGAGGTAACGCAGGGTCAGCGCCAGGCTCGCCACCAGGCCGCCGGCGAAGCCGCCGCCGGGGGCGTTGTGGCCGGAGAAGAGCAGGAAGAACGAGAAGAGCACCATGGTGTGGAAGATCAGCCGGGTGACCACCTCGAAGACGATCGAGCGGCGCCGCTCGTGCAGGGTGGGGCCACCGCTGAGCCAGACCGGCCCGGTGTCACGCTGGGGAGCCCGCGACGGTTCGCCCCGGCGCGGTCGAGGGCCGGTGCGGGACCGCTCGAAGATCAGGCTGGCCACCCCGGTCGCGGCCACCACCAGCACGGCGAGTTCGCCCATGGTGTCCCAGGCCCGGATGTCCACCAGGGTCACGTTGACCACGTTGCGGCCGTACCCCTCGACCACCGCGAGATCGGGGAAGGCCAGCGAGATCGGCGCGGCGGTCCGGGAACCGGCGGCGGCCAGGGCGAGGCCGGCGAGGACCACCCCGACGCCGACGCCGACCAGCCGCCGTGCCCACCGGCTGCGGCGCAGCGGTCGGGCGGAGAAGCGTTCCGGCAACCGGCGCAGCACCAGCACGAAGACGGCGATGGTCGCCGTCTCCACCAGGAACTGGGTCAGTGCCAGGTCGGGCGCGCCGTAGAGCACGAAGAGCATCGCGGTGCCGTAGCCGGTCACCCCCACCAGCAGCATCGCGGTCAGCCGCCGGCGGGCGCGGACCGCCAGCAGCGCCGCGACCGCGACGACGAGGGTGACCACCAGTTGCAACGGGCTGTCCCAGAGCGCGATCCGCTCGCGCCAGGGGCGGGCGGACAGCAGCGTCGCGCCGGGCACCAGCACCAGGGCGAGCAGCATCGCGCCCAGGTACTGCGGCAGGGAACCGCGTTGGGTGGCGCCGGTGACCTCGATGGCGAGCCGGTCGAAGCGGTGGGTGACCCACTCGTACCCCTGGTTGCCGCCGACCGGCGCGCGCAGCCGGGCCAGCGCGGGCGCGAGCGGCCCGCGCACCGCGTGCAGCACGTAGCCGCCGGCCAGCGCCACCGCCGACAGGCCGAGCGCGGGGGTCAGGCCGTGCCAGAGCGCCAGGTGCTCGTGCGGTGCGCCGAACAGCTCCGCGTACGGGCGCAGCGGCCCCTCCAGCCCGGCCACGGCGGGACCGGCGACGAGCCCGCCGACGGCGAGCAGGGCCGGCGGCAGCAGCATCGGTACGGGCACCGGGTCGGGCTCGGTCGGCTCGACGTCCGGCCGGGTGGCGAAGGCGCCCCAGAGGAACCGGATGCTGTATGCGACGGTGAGGGTGGTGCCGACGACCAGCCCGGCGAGGACGACCGGCCGCTCGGCCAGCGCGGTGAAGACCGCCTCCTTGCCGACGAAGCCGATCAGCGGCGGCACCCCGGCCATGGAGGCGGCGGCGAGCGCGGCCACCGCGGCGAGCACCGGCGCCCGTCGCCCCAGCCCGGACAGCTCCCGCAGGTCACGGGTGCCGACCTCGTGGTCGATGATGCCGACGACAAGGAAGAGCGCCGCCTTGAACAGGGCGTGCGCCAGCAGCATCACCACCCCGGCGAGCGCGGCGTCCGGGCTGCCGGCGCCGAGCACCACCGCCAGCAGTCCGAGCTGGCTGACCGTGCCGTACGCCAGCAGCAGCTTCAGGTCGCACTGCCGCAGCGCCGCCCAGCCGCCGGCGATCATCGTGACCAGGCCGAGGGTGAGCACCACGGGTCGCCACGGCCCGACGTCGGCCAGCACCGGGGCGAGCATTCCGATCAGATAGATCCCCGCCTTGACCATGGCCGCCGCGTGCAGGTACGCGCTGACCGGCGTGGGCGCGGCCATCGCCACCGGCAGCCAGGCGTTGAACGGCACGATCGCCGACTTGGCGAGCGCGCCGGTCAGGATCAGCAGTACCGCGACAACCAGCGCGGCGCCGCCGGGCAACGGCGCGCCGGCGATCTCCGACCAGCGGTAGCTGCCCGCGTGCTCGCCGAGGATCAGGAAGCCGACCAGCATGGCCAGGCCGCCCAGGGTGGTGACGGTCAGCGCCTGGGCCGCTGCCCAGCGGCTGGCCCGCCGCTCGGTGCTGTGGCCGATGAGCAGGTAGGAGAAGACCGTGGTCAGCTCCCAGAAGACGTACAGCAGCAGCAGGTCGTCGGCGAGGACCAGGCCGAGCATCGCGCCGGCGAAGGCGACCAGCACCGCGACGAACCGCACCAGGCCGGCGGAGTCGGGGGCGAAGTACCGGCCGCAGTAGACCAGCACCAGCGCGCCGACGCCGCCGACCAGCAGGGTCATCAGCCAGGACAGCGTGGTCAGCCGCAGCGCCACGTCGACGTCGAGCTGGTCGATCCAGTGGTACGTCTCGACGACCGCGCCGCCGTCGCGGACCGTCGGCGTACGGGTCAGCGCCCAGCCGAACGCGGCGGCCGGCGCCAGCGCGAGCGGGTAACAGGCGCGCGGACCCCACCGCCGGACCAGCAGCGGCGCGGCGAGGGCCGCCGCCAGGTGGAGGAGCAGCAGTACGAGCACGCGTCCTCCCGGTCGAGCTGGCGGCGCGCGCCGGGAGGAATGTCCCGGTCTGCACCGATCAGACGCCAGATCGCCGGTCGATGGGGGGTTTTGAGGAAATCGCCCGCCGTGGCCGCACTCCGGGCCAGGGTGGCAGCTGCCCCCGGTGCTGCTGTGGAGCTGATGTCGTGAACGACTCAGCCGCGCGGCTGACCCGCCCGGCCGGTCAGCGCAGCGCGATGTCGCCGGCCGGCACGGCGGCCTCCCGGGACGGCCGGTCCCGCCGGGTCTCCACCAGCAGGTCGGGGCGGCCGAGCTGGACGACGACCTTGTTGACCACGCGCTGGGCGGCGGCGAGCGAACGGACCGAGAGCAGGTTGCCCCGGCTCTCCCGGCGCAGGACGAAGTAGTGCACGGCGGCCCGCACCTGACCCCGGTCGGCGGCGCTGGCCTGGGCGGTGGAGACGACCAGCTCGCGCAGCGAGCGGGCGAGCCGCTCGGCGAGCTCCAGCTCGGGGCCGCGCAGACTGCCCCGGACGGCGGCGAGGTGACTGTCGACCTTCCGGATGAGCACGTCGGTGGCGGGCGCGAAGCCGGGCTCCTCGACGGTCATCCGATCCCCTTCACCCGACGCTGCGTTGCGAGTGAAGTTACTTTATGTTGCGCGTCACAAGCAAGCAGTTAGTTAAGACGTAATACGTCAAGCCGCTCATCCGACCCGTAAGCAGTCGCAGCCGGACAGACCGCGTCCGCGCTCGGCCGGATGTCACACCGACCGGGCAGGATGGAAGGCGTGACAGAGCAGGTGGGCGGGACCGACGGCGCGCGGGTGATGGCCGGCTTCGGCGCGGCGACCCGGGAGTGGTTCACGGCTGCCTTCGCCGCGCCCACCCCGGCGCAGACCGGCGCCTGGCGGTCGGTGTCCGCCGGGCGCAACGCGCTGGTGGTCGCGCCGACCGGTTCCGGCAAGACGCTCGCCGCCTTCCTCTGGTCGCTGGACCGGCTGGCCAAGGAGCCGCCGCCCGCCGAGGCGCGGCAGCGCTGCCGGGTGCTCTACGTCAGCCCGCTCAAGGCGCTCGCGGTCGACGTCGAGCGCAACCTGCGCGCCCCGCTCGCCGGCATCCGCCAGGCGGCCACCCGACTCGGCGTCGCACCCCCGGAGATCACCGTCGGGATGCGTACCGGCGACACTCCCGCCGACGAACGGCGGGCCTTCGCCCGCACCCCGCCGGACATCCTCATCACCACGCCGGAGTCGTTGTTCCTGCTGCTCACCTCCGCCGCTCGGGATTCGCTGCGCGGCGTCGAGACGGTGATCGTCGACGAGGTGCACGCGGTCGCCGGCACCAAACGCGGCGCCCACCTGGCGCTTTCCCTGGAACGCCTCGACGAGCTGTTGGAGACCCCCGCCCAGCGGATCGGCCTCTCCGCCACCGTCCGGCCGATCGACGCGTGCGCCCGGTTCCTCGGCGGCGCCCGCCCGGTCGACGTGGTGCAGCCGGCCAGCGCCAAGACCATCGAGGTGAGCGTCCAGGTCCCGGTGGAGGACATGACCCGCCTCGACGAGCAGGAGGCGCCGGAGGACGACCTGGGCGGCCCTAGGCCGCGCCGGGCGTCGATCTGGCCGGCCGTCGAGGAACGCGTCTTCTCGCTGATCCGGGCGCACCGGTCGACCATCGTGTTCACCAACTCCCGGCGCAGCGCCGAGCGGCTCTGCGCCCGCCTCAACGAGCTCGCCGCCGACGAGCTGGCCGCCGCGAGCGCTCCCGACGGCACGCCGGAGACGAGCTCCGAGGCCTGGGGCGGGCCGGTCGGGCCGCTCCGGGCCAACCGGCCGCCGGCCGAGGTGATGGCCCAGTCGGGCGCGGCGGTCGGCGCGCCGCCGGTGATCGCCCGCGCCCACCACGGCAGCGTGTCGCGCGAGGAGCGCAAGCACATCGAGGAGGCGCTCAAGTCCGGTCAGCTCCCCGCCGTGGTGGCCACCTCCAGCCTGGAGCTCGGCATCGACATGGGCGCGGTCGACCTGGTGGTGCAGATCGAGGCGCCGCCCAGCGTCGCGGCCGGCCTGCAACGGGTCGGCCGGGCCGGGCACCAGGTCGGCGCGGTCTCCCGGGGCGTGGTCTTCCCCAAGCACCGGGGCGACCTGCTCTCCTGCACGGTGGTCGCCGAGCGGATGGCCGAGGGCGCCATCGAGGAGCTGCACTACCCGCGCAACCCGCTGGACGTGCTGGCCCAGCAGGTCGTCGCGATGGTGGCCCTGGAGCCGTGGCGGGTCGGCGACCTGGCGGTGCTGGTCCGCCGGGCCGCCCCCTTCGCCGAGCTGCCCGACTCCGCGCTGCACGCCGTGCTCGACATGCTCTCCGGGCGCTACCCGTCCACCGCCTTCGCCGAGCTGCGCCCCCGGCTGGTCTGGGACCGCGCCGCCGACGTGCTCACCGGCCGGCCCGGGGCCCAGCGGCTGGCCGTCACCAGCGGCGGCACCATCCCCGACCGAGGGCTGTTCGGGGTCTTCCTGGCCGGCGCGGAACGCGCTGCCCGGGTCGGCGAGCTGGACGAGGAGATGGTCTACGAGTCGCGGGTCGGCGACGTCTTCCTGCTCGGCTCCTCCTCCTGGCGGATCGAGGAGATCACCCCCGACCGGGTGCTGGTCTCCCCCGCCCCCGGCCAGGCCGCCCGGATGCCGTTCTGGAAGGGCGACCAGCTCGGCCGGCCGGTGGAGCTGGGTCGGGCCATCGGCGCCCGGGTGCGGGCCCTGCTGCGGCAGAGCGACGAGACCGCGGTCGCCGCGCTGCGCGCCGGCGGGCTGGACGACTGGGCCGCCGGCAACCTGATGGCGTACCTGCGCGAGCAGAAGGCCGCGACCCGCTCGCTGCCGGACGACCGCACGGTGGTGGTCGAACGGTTCCGCGACGAGCTGGGCGACTGGCGGCTCGCCGTACACAGCGTGCTCGGCGCCCGGGTCAACGGGCCCTGGGCGCTGGCCATCGGCCGGCGGCTCGCCGAGCGGTACGGACTGGACGCCCAGGTCATGCCCTCGGACGACGGCATCGTGGTGCGGCTGCCCGACACCGCCGAGGAGCCGCCCGGCGCCGACGTGGTGGTCTTCGAGCCCGACGAGATCGCCCAGCTGGTCGAGGAGTCCGTCGGCACCTCCGCGCTCTTCGCGTCCCGGTTCCGCGAGTGCGCCGCCCGGTCGCTGCTGCTGCCCCGCCGCGACCCGCGCCGCCGCCAGCCGCTCTGGCAGCAGCGGCAGCGCGCCGCGCAACTGCTCGACGTCGCCCGCGAGTACGCCGACTTCCCGGTCACCCTGGAGGCCGCCCGGGAATGCCTCCAGGACGTCTTCGACCAGCCGGCCCTGGCGGAGCTGATGCGCGACCTGACCGCCCGCAAGGTGCGCCTGGTCGAGGTGGAGACCGACCGCCCGTCGCCGTTCGCCCGCGCACTGCTCTTCGGCTACGTCGGCGCCTTCCTCTACGAGGGGGACGCCCCACTCGCCGAGCGCCGGGCCGCCGCGCTGGCGCTCGACTCGGCCCTGCTCGGCGAGCTGCTCGGCCGGGTCGACCTGCGCGAGCTGCTGGACCCGGCGGTGCTCGCCGAGACCGAACGGCAGTTGCGCTGGCTCACCGAGCAGCGCCGCCCCCGCGACGCGGAGGACGTCGTCGAGCTGCTCCGGGTGGTGGGCGACCTCGCCGAGGCGGAGCTGGCCGAGCGGGGCGCGCCGCTGCCCTGGCTGACCGAGCTGGAGGCCGCCCGCCGGGTGCTGCGGGTCCGGGTCGCCGGCGAGGAACGCTGGGTGGTCGTCGAGGACGCCGCCCGGCTCCGCGATGCGCTCGGCGTGGCGCTGCCGGTCGGGGTGGCCGAGGCGTACCTGGCGCCGGTGGCCGACCCGCTCGGCGACCTGGTCGCCCGGTACGCCCGCACCCACGGGCCGTTCGCGGCGACGACCTGCGCCGCCCGGTTCGGGCTCGGGGTGTTCGTGGTGGAGCAGGCGCTGCGCCGGCTCGCCGCCACCGGGCGGGTGGTCTCCGGGGAGTTCGCCCCGGACACCGTCGGCACCCAGTGGTGCGACGCCGAGGTGCTGCGGCTGCTGCGCCGGCGCAGCCTGGCCGCGCTGCGCCGGGAGATCGAGCCGGTGCCGCCCCGGGCCCTCGCGGCGTTCCTGCCCCGCTGGCAGCAGGTCGGCTCGTCGGCGCGGGGCGTGGAGGCGCTGGCCGCCACCATCGAACAGGTGCAGGGGGCGGCGGTGCCGGCGTCCGCGCTGGAACGGCTGGTGCTGCCCGCCCGGGTCGCCGACTACTCCCCCGCCCAGCTCGACGAGCTCTGCGCCAGCGGCGAGGTGGTCTGGGCCGGCGCCGGGGCGATCTCCGGCGGGGACGGCTGGGTCACCCTCGCGTACGCGGACACCGCGCCGCTGCTGCTACCGCCGCCGGACGAGGCGCTGACCCTGACCCCGCTGCACGAGGCGGTCCTCGACGCCCTCGCCGAGGGGCAGGCGCTCTTCTTCCGCTCCCTGTCGGACCGGGTCGGCGCCACCGACGACGCGGTGCTGACCGCCGTGATCTGGGACCTGGTCTGGGCCGGTCACCTCACCAACGACACCCTCGCCCCACTGCGGGCCGTGCTCGGCGGCGGGGGGGCGCACCGGTCCCGGCCGTCCGCGCCGCGCACCCGCTACCGCCGCCCGGGCCGGGTCGCGCTGCCCACCCGGGGTGGCCCGCCGACCGTGGCCGGGCGCTGGTCCCGGCTGCCGGAGCGCGACACCGACCCGACCCGACGCTCAGCCGCGCTGGCCGACCTGCTGCTCGAACGGCACGGGGTGGTGACCCGGGGTGCGGTGATGGCCGAGCAGGTGGTCGGCGGCTTCGCCGCGGTCTACCCGGTGCTCTCCGCCCTGGAGGAGCGCGGCGCGGCCCGGCGCGGCTACTTCGTGGAGGGGCTGGGCGCGGCCCAGTTCGCCGTGCCCGGGGCGGTGGACCGGATCCGGGCCCTGGCCGACCCGGTCGACGGGGCGCGGGGCCGGGGCGGGCCGGCCGTGGTGCTCGCCGCCACCGACCCCGCCAACCCGTACGGGGCGGCGCTGCCCTGGCCGGAACGGGTGGTGGATTCCGGGGACGGAGCCACCCCGGCCACCGGGCACCGGGCCGGGCGCAAGGCCGGTGCGCTGGTGGTGCTGGTGGACGGGGACCTGGTGCTCTACGTGGAGCGGGGCGGCCGGACGATCCTGTCGTTCACCGACGACGCCGAAGCACTGGCCGCGGCCGGCAAGGCGCTCGCCGACGCGGTGCATTCCGGCGCGCTGGGGGCGATGTCGGTGGAGCGGGCCGACGGCGAGGCGGTGCGGTCCTCGCCGCTGCGCGACGCGCTGACCGCCGCCGGCTTCCGCGCCACCCCGCGCGGGCTGCGGCTGCGCGGCTGACCCCGGGCTGTTCCGCCCTGCCACCGCGGTGCGACGGGTGGGCCGCAGCGCGCTGGCATGCCCGCCCGCGCCGCCGGCCGACACGCTGGGCGACCCCGTCACCGCGGCTCCTCGACCGCTCCGGGGCCGGCGGCGGTCGGCACGGCGACCGCTGATACCTCAGGGGCATATCCATACCTCTGAGGTATCACGCTCACGGGGAGGTCCGCCGCCGGCGCACGCTCGAATCGGTGTCCGTTGACCGAGACCGGTGACCGATGACCGGCATCCGGGGCGGACCGACGCCAAGAGCAGGTCCGCTGCCGGTGCAGGCTCGAACCGCCCACCGGCGTCCGGTTCGGACCGACCGCCAGGAGCAGGCCCGCCGCCGCAGCCTCGAACCGCTCACCGGCGTCCGGCGTGGACCGATCGCCAGGAGCAGGGCGCGGACCTCGCCGGCGCCTGGCGTCCGGCCCCGGAGCGGCACTCAGCGCGGCGGTCAGCCCAGCTTGGCGAGGACGTCGTTGTAGCGCTGGCGCTCCGCCACCCCGGTCTTCGTGTCCAGATAGCTGAGCACCACCGCACCCTTGCGGAAGGCGTCCGCACCCCAGACGTCCATCTGGTTGGTCGCGTTCGCCTCGGTGGGAAAGACGTACACCTTGACGGCGTCGGTGGTCAGCAGCTCGGCGCAGCCGATGCCGGCGCCATTCGGTCCACAGTCGATCGTCCGGTTGCGCAGGTTGGTCACCTTCAGGCCGGCCGCCTTGAAGGCGTCGACGACCTTCTGGGCACCCGGGGTGCCGGCGGCCTTCGTCGGCATCCGGAACGCCGGAGTGGACGGGCTCTCCGACGGGGTACGGGGCGCCTTGCCGTTCGTCGGGGCGGCCGGGTCCGCGGGCGGCGGCGCCTCGCTGGTGGCGACGGCCTTCGGCGAACCGTTGGCCCAGGACGGGTCACCGGGCTCGGGGTCGCTGCCGCAGGCGGCAAGCCCGAGGGCGAGCAGGATCGTCACGGCGGCCGGGAGGACACGAGCGCGATTCGTCACCTCGGCAGTCTGCCGAACGCGGTGACCGGACGGCACCGGCCGGTCGGCCGACCGGCGTTCTCCGGTCAGCGCCACCCACGCACCGGCTGATGCGGTGTGCACTGACGTTTGCCGGGTTGGTGGTTCATGAGAAGTGTCGTAGGGGTGGTGTTGGCTTCGGTTCGTGCCTCGTCGTCGGGATCCGTCAGCGCCTCGGGTGGTGTATCGGTCGGCGCGGGTGGGGTTGCGGTTGACGTCGGGGCAGCGGCGGCGGTGTTTTGGAGTGCTGCGGTCGGCTGCGGATCTGTGGGCGTGTGTGTTGGAGGTCAACGCGTGACGCCGCCGGCGAGGCACCGGATCCCGACAGGGTCGCCGGGGTGGATTTGGGGATCATCCACCCCTTCGCCGTCGCGGACCCCGACGGGGATGGGCTGCTGGTGTCCGGGCGGGCGATCCGCGCCGAGCACCGCATGCACCTCGCCGACAGCAAAGCCCGCCGCCGCGCCGTCGCCGGACGGGCGCCGAAGCCCGGCGAGCGGGGGTCGCGGCGGTGGCGGCAGTACCGTCGGCGGGCGCGGCGCGTCGAGGGCCGACATCGGCGGCGGGTCCGCCAGGCCCAACACGAAGCCGCCCGGACAGTCGTCTCTTGGGCCGTCCGGCAGCGCGTGGGTGTCCTGCACGTCGGTGACCCCCGCGGCGTGCTCGACCTGTCTGCGGGGCGGCGGCACAACCTGCGGCTGCGGCAGTGGCAGATCGGCCGGCTCATCCAGGTTCTCACCGACAAGGCCACGCTGGCCGGGATCACCGTCCGGCTGGTCGACGAACGCGGCACCTCCTCCACCTGCCCCGCCTGCCGAGCACGGGTGCCGAAACCCCGAGGACGAAGCCTGTCCTGCCCACACTGCGCATTCTCCGGGCACCGCGACCTCATCGCGGCCGCCATCATCGCCACCCGCACACCGGGCGGCGGACCCACCACCGACACAGCCATAACGCTGCCACAGGTGGTTACGCACCGTCGAGCCGGCCGACACCTCCCCGGTGCCGGCCAGTCCCGGCGTGACCCCCGCCGCCCACCGCACCACCAGCGGCGTACGGGTCCAGTTGGCCCGCGGAGGCCCGCCCCACCACCCGGTGAGGAGTCGCTCGCCCCACGGCGAGGATCCACAACGCCCAACCGGAAACCCGGCAAACGTCAGTGGACACCACACTAGCCTGCTGCACATGGCCCCGACCGCCTGGATCTCGCTGACCACCGACTACGGCCTCGTCGACGGGTTCGTGGCCGCCTGCCACGGGGTGATCGCCCGGCTCGCCCCGGCGGTGCGGGTCGTCGACGTGACCCACCTGGTGCCGGCGGGCGACGTACGGCGCGGGTCGGCGGTGCTGGCGCAGACGGTGCCGTCCCTGCCGTACGCGGTGCACGTCGCCGTGGTCGACCCGGGCGTCGGCACCGCCCGGCGCGGGATCGCGCTGGTCACCCCGGGCGGGCTGCTGATCGGGCCGGACAACGGCCTGCTGCTGGCCGCCGCCGAGGCCCTGGGCGGGCTCACCGCGGCCGTCGAGCTGACCAACCCGGAGTGGCTGGCCCCGGAGGTGTCCCGCACCTTCCACGGGCGGGACGTCTTCGCCCCGGTCGCGGCCCGGCTCGCCCTCGGCGCCCCGCCCGCCGACGCGGGGCCGCCGGTGGACCCGGCCACCCTGGTCCGCCTGCCCGAACCGGTGCTGCGGCGGGACGTCGACGGATTCACCGCCGAGGTGCTGACCGTCGACCACTTCGGCAACGTCCAACTCGCCGCCGGGGCCGACCTGCTGGCCACGGTGCCCCCCACCGCGCGCGTGGCCGGGCGGGCCGCCGTCCGCGGGCGGACCTTCGCCGACGCGCCGGCCGGGGCACTGGTGCTCTTCGTGGACTCCGCCAACCTGCTGGCGCTGGCGGTGAACGGCGGCCGGGCGGCGGACCTGCTCGGGGTGGCGCCGGGCGACGTGGTCACGGTGTGCGGGCAGCGCTGATTGACCCTGCCGCTGCGCCGTCCGGTGTGGAATGCTGCTCGGCGTGGGTGAGCTATGGGTACCGGTCGCCTGTCCCTGCTGCGCCGCGCGGACCGGCGGGGGCACCTGCCCGGTCTGCTTCTGGACTGACGACGGCCAGGCCGACGGGGACGCCGACGTCGTACGCGGCGGCCCGAACGGCGACCTCAGTCTCAGCCACGCCCGGCTGAACTTCGCCGTCTACGGCGCCAGCCACCCCCGCTACCAGGACATGGTCCGCTCCCCCCGCCCCGACGAGCGGCCCTGACGGTAGGGGCTGCCCGGACGGCCCTGACCACACGGCCCTGACCGGGCGACCCGCACCGCGCGGTGCACAGCGCGCGGACCGGCGGGACGTCCGCGCCCCGCCGGTCCCGGGCCGGGTCAGCAGAGCGACACGGTCCCGCCGTAGACGGCGGAGATGTACGCGTGGCTGACGTACTGGCCGCCGGCCAGCCGGTTCCACCGGTTGGTGGTGCGGTACGGCCCGGTCACCGTCTGCCCGATGACGTAGCACTGGATCGGCACGTTGGCGTACCTGGCGGCGAGCCCGCGCACGCCGTACCCGGTGCCGGGGCCGGTACGGACGTTGAGCGGGCCGTCGCCGACCACGCCCCGGGGCCCGGTCCCGGTCCACAGGTACGCCACGTCGACCCAGGCGTTGTCGGTCAGCCGCAGCCCGTCGGCGAGCGTGCCGTCGGCCAGGTCGATGCCGGCCGGGTTGCGCACGGTGCGCCCGAACTGGTCCCGCCCGCCGTTGTAGCCCGACTGGTACGCCGCCTGCGCCTCCGGCCGCCCCTGCGGCAGGTCCTTCCAGTTCTCCCGGACCGGGCTGGGGTTCCAGTAGTCGTCGCGGGTGTTCCACGGCCCGACGTCCCACACCGGGGCGTACTCGCAGCGGCTGCCGCTGGTGGTGCAGACCCGCACCGTGTAGTCGCCGGTGTTGAGCGGGGAGAGCCCGCGCCGGCTGGGCAGCGCCACGAAATGGTCCCGGGCCTGGATGATCCGGCCGTTGGCGGTCTGCCCGCCGACCGACCCCTCGCGGGTGGCGAAGACCCGGTAGACGAGGCCGGTGGTGGCGGCCGAGACGGTGGCGACGGTGTCGGCGGTGAGCTCGACGGCGCGTACCGACGCGGTGGCGCGGGGGTCCCGGGCGGTGAGCAGCACCCGGGTCTGGACCCGGGTGACCGGCCGGTCGAAGACGGCGCCCGCGCCGGCGGCCTCCCGCCACTCGGTCCAGCCGGCGGCCCGCCAGCCCCGCACCTGGGCCTGCACCCCGCCGCCCCCCGCCACCTCGGCGGTGACCTGGGCGCGTACCCGGGTGGCCGGGCGGGCCAGGGTGCGCGGCGCGGCCAGCAGGGCACCCTCGGCGACCGGCCCGCCGACGGCGGCGGGGCGGGTGCGGGCGGCCGGCCGGGTGTCGGCGAGCCGCAGCCGGCCGGCGCTCCAGCGGACGTTGACGTCGTCGCCACCGGCGACGGCGAGGTCGGCGGACCAGCGCTCAGCGCCCGGCCCGGCGGCGGTGGCGGCGGGGACGGTGGGAACGGTCCGGGGCGCGGCGAGCGCGGCGGCGGGGACGAGAGTCGCGGCGGCGGTGGCGGTCAGCACGCCCGCGAGCAGGGAAGACAGGGTACGAAATGGGGGACAGCTCATTGACATTCTCCTCAGAACCTCCTGATAGTGCGTTGTCAGGACATGAAGGGGAAGCACCACACAAATAGCGACACATGCAAATTCGGCTCGGGCGAGAGAGGATGGTCGGGTGCCCGAAGGCGACACCGTCTGGAACACCGCCCGCGTCCTGCACCGGGCGCTGGCCGGCGCTGCCCTGACCGGCAGCGACTTCCGGGTGCCGCAGTTGGCGACCACCGACCTCACCGGGTGGACGGTGCGCGAGTCCGCCAGCCGCGGCAAGCATCTGCTGCTGCGCCTGGCCGCGCCCGAGGGGCGGTCGGACGTCCGGCACTGGACGCTGCACTCGCACCTGCGGATGGACGGCGCCTGGCGGGCGTACGCGCCGGGGGAACGCTGGGGGGCGCGGCCCGCGCACCTGATCCGGGTGGTGCTGCGCGCCCCGAGCGCGGTGGCCGTCGGCTACCACCTGCACGAGCTGGCCCTGCTGCCAACGGCTGAGGAGGAGTCCCTGGTGGGGCACCTCGGCCCCGACCTGCTCGGCCCGGACTGGGATGCGGCCGAGGCGGTCCGCCGGCTCGCCGCCCACCCGGAGGCCACCATCGGCGAGGCGCTGCTGGACCAGCGCAACCTCGCCGGGGTGGGCAACCTCTACAAGTGCGAGGTGCTCTTCCTGCGCGGCGTCTCGCCGTGGACCCCGGTCGGGGCGGCGCCCGACCTGGCCGGCACGGTGGCGCTGGCCCAGCGGCTGCTCGCGGCCAACCGGGGCCGCTGGACGCAGAGCACCACCGGCTCGCTGCACCGGGGCGGGACCAGCTACGTCTACGGCCGGCGCGCGCAGCCCTGCCGGCGCTGCGGCACCGCCATCCGCAAGGAGGAGCTGGGCGAGCGGGTCACCTACTGGTGCCCGAGGTGCCAGCCGGCACCCGACCCGGCACAGCCCTGACCCGGCGCAGCCCTGACCCGGCGCAGCCCTGACCCGGCGCAGCCCTGACCCGGCGCAGCCCTGACCCGGCCCGACCCGACACGCCGGTCCGACGGGACACGTACCGGATTGGGACGATTGGGTAGTTCCTAACCGGCCTCCCAGGTCGCATGCTGCGGTTGAGTGCTCACCGCTCGTCACTGCCGGGCGCGACCACCCGCCACGTCGAGGTGGCGGCCGTCGTGCCCCCAGGCCCCGGGGAGAGCCATGGCCCTGTTCCGCAGACTGCGCTCCAGCTGGCCGGTCCGCGCGGTCCGCACCGACCGCGTCAATGGACCGACGGTGCCGGCGGCGCGTACCGGCGCGCCGGCCGGACCGGCGCCGGCCAGCCTGGACCCGGCCGCCGTCCCACGCTGCTTCGGGCCGGTACCGAACTTCGCGCACAGCCCGTTGCCGGCGCTCGACGGGCACGGCCGGGTGGTGCCGGGCACCGGCATCCGCAAGTTCGTCGATTCGCTGCCGCTGCCCGGCCCGCTCGGGCGCAACGGGCTGGGCGCGCACCTGCCGGTGGCCGTGCCGGACACCATCAGCTACCCGGGCTGCGACTACTACGAGATCGGGCTCTGCCAGTACACCCAGCGGCTGCACCGCGACCTGCCCACCACGCGGCTGCGCGGCTACCGGCAGCTCAACCTCGGCACCGACCCCGACGGGCACAACACCGTCGCCCCGCCGGAACGGCCGTACCACCTGGGGCCGATGATCGTCGCGCGGCGGGGGCGGCCGGTGCGGGTCAAGTTCATCAACCAGCTGCCCACCGGGCGGGCCGGCGAGCTCTTCCTTCCGGTCGACACCACCCTGGACGGTGCCGGCATCGGGCCGCTGGACGGGCCGGCGCCGTACCCGCAGAACCGGGCCGTGCCGCACCTGGCCGGCGCGCAGACCGGCTGGACCAGCGCCGGGAACCCGTGGCAGTGGGTGACGCCGCCGGGCGAGATCACCCCGTACCCGAACGGGCCGGGGCTGAGCCACGTGCCGGACATGCCGCCCCCCGGCCTGGGCGCCACCACGCTCTACTTCCCGAACGAGCAGAGCGGGCGGCTGATGTGGCTGCACGACAACACCCTCGGGATGTCCCGGCTGACCGTCTATTCCGGACAACTGGCCGCCTACCTGCTCACCGACCCGGCCGAGGAGCGGTTGGCGGCCGACGGGGTGCTGCCCGCCGAGCAGCTCCCGCTGGTGATCCAGGACAAGACGTTCGTCCCCGACGACGCCCAGCTCGCCGCCGAGGACCCGACCTGGGACCGGGATCGGTGGGGGGCCCGGGGCAACCTCTGGCACCCGCACGTCTACCAGCCCCGGCAGAACCCGTACGTCGCCTCCGGGCGCAACCCGACCGGGCGGTGGGACTACGGCCCCTGGGTACCCGGTTCGGGCGGCGACGACCCGCTCTGGGTCGGCCCGGTGGACAACCCGCACCACGACCCGGTCGCCGCCCCGGAGGAGCCGCCCCGCGCGCCGGGCCTGCCGCAACCGAGCGCGGTGCCCGAGGCGTACGGGGACACCGCGCTGGTCAACGGGGCCGCGTACCCGTACCTGAAGGTGCAGCCGAAGGCGTACCGGTTCCGGATCCTCAACGCCTGCGCCGACCGCAGCCTCAACCTGGCGCTCTACCGGGCCCGCTCGAACGCCGCCATGTGGCACCCGGACGGCGCGCTGGCCGACGCCGGGGCCGGCGAGGTGCCGATGATGGAGGCGATGCGTGCCTCGGGACGGCCCCCCGACTGGCCCACCGACGGGCGGGAGGGTGGCGTGCCCGACCCCCGGGCGGCCGGCCCCCGCATGATCCGGATCGGCAACGAGTGCGGCCTGCTCCCCGCGCCGGTGGTGGTGCCGAACCGGCCGGTCGGCTACCGCTACGACCGGCGCGACCCGACCGTGCTCAACGTGGACACCCACGCGCTGCTGCTCGCTCCCGGCGAACGGGCCGATGTGGTGGTGGACTTCTCCACCGTCCCGCCCGGCGGCACGCTGATCCTCTACAACGACGCCCCGGCTCCGCTGCCGTGCTTCGACCCCCGCTACGACCAGCACAGCGACGCGCCGGACCGCAGCGCCGAGGGCGGTGTCGCCGGCACCCGCCCCGGGTACGGCCCGAACACCCGCACCCTGCTCCAGTTCCGGGTGGCCGGCACCCCGGCGGAGCCGTACGACCTGGGCCGGCTGGTCGAGCGGCTGCCCGGGGCGTACGCGGCCAGCCAGCGACCGCCGATCGTGCCGCAGCCGGAGTACGACGCGGCGTTCGGCACCCGTACCGCCGGGCGGACGCTGGTGCCGGTGCACGCCACCACGGTCAGCTTCACCCCGGCCGGCGCCACCGCCCCGGTGACGCTGCCGATCCAGGTGAAGACGGTCGGGCAGGTCTTCGAGCCGGGGCACGGCCGGCAGGCCGGGCGGCTCGGCGTCGCCCACCCGCACGCGGGGCCGCTCGGCCCGGCGTCCCTGCCACTGGGACCGGCCGACCCGGCGACCGAGGTGCTGGTCGCCGCCGAGCCGGACGGCCCCCCGGGCGCGGCGGCCGACGGCACCCAGGTGTGGCGGATCAGCGGCACCGGCCGGCAGACGCACGTGGTGCGGATCAGCGGCTGCGACGTGCAGCTGGTCAACCGGGTCGGGTGGGACGGCACCGTCCGGCCGCCGGACGGCGGGGAGCTGGGCTGGAAGGAGACCATCCGGGTGAACCCGGCCGAGGACGTGGTGGTGGCGCTGCGCCCGGTGGTGCCCCCGCTGCCGTTCAAGATCGGCGACAGTCTCCGGCTGCTCGACCCGACCCGCCCGGCCGGCGTCCGGGTCGGCACCACCGGAGTCAGCCCGCTCGACGGGCGCCCGGCGACGGTGGTCAACCAACTGGTCAACCTGGGCTGGGAGTACCGCTGGTTCAGCGGCGCCGCCGGCCACCGCGACCTGGGGATGAGCCGGCCGCTGGTGCTGCGGGTCGCCCCCCGGGGGCCGAGCGGGCTCACCGCGACGCCGCTGCCCGGCTCGGCGACGGCGCTGCCGGCGATCGCCCTGGCCTGGACCGGCAACGGCAGCCGCCCGCCGGCCAGCAGCCACCTGCTCCAGCGGGCCACCGACCCGGCCTTCACCGAGGGGCTGACCACGATCACCGTGGCGGCCACCGCCACCCGGTACACCGACGCGACGGTCACCCCCGGCGTCACCTACCACTACCGGATCCGCGCGGAGAACGCGGTGAGCTGCTCAGCCTGGTCCAACAGCGTCCCCGCGTCGGTACGGCTCAGCGCGCCGACCGGGATCGCCGCCGCCGTCCCGCCGGCCGCGCCGCTGCGGATCGCGCTGCGCTGGACGAACCGCTCCTTCGCCACCGGGATCGACGTGCAGCGGGCGACCAACCCCACCTTCACCAGCGGGCCGGCCACCACCGCGGTCGGCGTGGCGGACAACCACCTCGACCCGGCCGTCGCCCCGGACACCACGTACTACTACCGGGTCCGCACCACGTACCTCGGCGCGGCGTCGCCGTGGTCGACGGTGGCCACGGTGACCACCCCGCCGGCTCCGACCGCGCCGACCGGGGTGACCGCCACCCCGAGCGCCCCCGCGCCCGACACGGCCACGGTGGTGCTGAACTGGGCGGCGGGGAGGCCGAACGGGCCGGGCGCGGGCTTCACCGTGCAGCGGGCGCTCGACCCGTCCTTCACCCGGGAGGTGGCCACCTTCACCGTCACCGGCCGGGGCTTCACCAACACCGGCCTGGCCCGCGGCGTGACGTACCACTACCGGATCCGCTCGTTCAACGTGGTCGGCAGCTCGCTGTTCACCGGCCCGATCCCGGTCACCACGCCGGACTGAGCCGCCCGGGCAGCGGGCTGCCCGGGCGGGGCCGGTCAGCGGGTGGGGGCGCGCAGTGGCTCGCCGACGGCGCGCAGCTCGGCCAGGGCCGACGCCACGCCGTGCAGCAGGTCGGTCGCCTCGGTCAGCCGGGAGGCCGCCGGGTGCTCGGTGCTGGGG
>NZ_JAGPYL010000097.1:0-24641 GCF_018070095.1 Micromonospora sp. U56 | reverse complement strand
CCGGCAGCGGCCCGGGGACGACGGCCCCCCGCCGCTGGCGGGCTCGTCGGCGGCCCGGGCGGCCTCCGCCGTGCGCGCGCGGCAGCGCTGCGCGCGGCGCGAGGGGCTGGCCGGCGCCGACCCCCGCCGGGACGTCCGGCCGCCCCCGCCGCCCCGCCGGCTGCCCCGGGCGCTGCCGGTCGACGACGTGGTCCGGCTGCTGGAGACCGCCGGCGCGGTGACCGGCGCCGGCGACGGCGCCGCCCTTGCGCTGCGCGACCGGGCGCTGCTGGAGTTCCTCTACGGCACCGGCGCGCGGTTCTCCGGGGCGGGCGGCGCGGCCGTCGACGACCTCGAGGTCGACGAGGGCGCCGCGCTGCTGCGCGGCAAGGGCGGGCGCACCCGGCTGGTCCCGATCGGCGGGTACGCCGTCGAGGCGCTGCGCGCCTGGCTGGTGCGGGCCCGGCCCGCGCTGGTCGCGGCCGGGCGGGGCACCCCGGCGGTCTTCGTCAACGCCCGCGGCGGCGCGCTGACCCGACAGGGCGCCTGGACGATCCTGCGCCGCGCGGCCGAGCGCGCCGGGCTGCCGGTGGACGGGCCCAACGCGGTGTCCCCGCACACCCTGCGCCACTCGTACGCCACCCACCTGCTCGACGGCGGCGCCGACGTGCGGGTCGTGCAGGAACTGCTCGGCCACGCCTCGGTGACCACCACCCAGGTGTACACGTTGGTCACCGTGGAGCGGCTGCGCGAGGTGTACGCCACCGCGCATCCCCGCGCCCGCGGCTGACCCGGGCGTCACGGGTCGGTCGGGCGGGACGTCCGACACGCCGGACCGGTACCGAACGCGCTGCTGGTGAGTGGCGTACAGTCGGCATCGGCGCGGACCTCCTGGGGCGACATCCGGGGTGCGCAGCGGCGCCGCGCAGGACGTCGGACGGCTCCGACGCCGGGTGGTCGTCGGGAGGGGGCAACGAGGACATGGCTGGCAACGGTGACCGTGCCGACGCCTGGACGTCGGAGCTCCGCGAGCAGCAGGCGTCGCTCGGCGCGGACCTGGGTCCGGCGGACCCGGCCGCCTACACGATGCGCAAGCCGATCCCCGAGCCGATGCCGACCGACCGGCACGGGCCGGCGCGGATCATCGCGATGGCCAACCAGAAGGGCGGCGTCGGAAAGACGACGACGACCATCAACCTGGGCGCCGCGCTGGCCGAGTACGGCCGCAAGGTGCTGCTGGTCGACTTCGACCCGCAGGGCGCGCTCTCGGTCGGCCTCGGGGTCAACCCGCACAACCTCGACCTGTCGGTCTACAACCTGCTCATGCAGGACGACGTCACCGCCGAGGACGTCCTGATCAAGACCGACGTCGCCGGGCTGCACCTGCTGCCCGCCAACATCGACCTCTCCGCCGCCGAGATCCAGCTGGTCAACGAGGTCGCCCGGGAGATGGCCCTGGCCCGGGTGCTGCGGACCGTCCGCAAGGAGTACGACTACATCCTGATCGACTGCCAGCCCTCGCTGGGCCTGCTGGCGATCAACGCGCTCACCGTGGCGCACGGCGTGCTCATCCCGCTGGAGTGCGAGTTCTTCAGCCTGCGCGGGGTGGCGCTGCTGCTCGACACCATCGACAAGGTGCGCGAGCGGCTCAACTTCGACCTGGAGCTCGAAGGCATCCTCGCCACCATGTACGACAGCCGCACCACCCACTGCCGGCAGGTGCTCCAGCGGGTGGTCGAGGCGTTCGGCGACAAGGTCTACCAGACGGTCATCACCAAGACGGTGAAGTTCCCGGAGTCCACGGTGGCCGGTGCGCCGATCACCACCCTCGACCCGGCCTCCTCCGGGGCGCGCAACTACCGGCAGCTGGCCCGTGAGGTGATCGCCGCCCAGGCCGACCGGTAGGTCGGGATGAACCTTGCCGCCGGTGGACCCGGGGCGTGGACTACGGTCGTCCGGTGACCGCGCCACCCCTGGACCCGCCGACGACCCCGGAGCAGCCCCCCGTGCTGGCCGCCGAGGCCGTTGCCGAGGTGGTCACGGACCCGGCCGGCGTGCCGCAGGCCGCGGAGAGCGCCGGCTTCACCGTCCGGCTGGCGAACTTCACCGGCCCGTTCGACCTGCTGCTGCAACTCATCGGCAAGCACAAGCTCGACGTCACCGAGGTGGCCCTGCACAAGGTCACCGACGAGTTCATCGCGTACATCCGGGCGATGGGCGACCGGTGGGACCTGGACGAGGCGAGCGAGTTCCTGCTCATCGCGGCCACCCTGCTCGACCTGAAGGCGGCCCGGCTGCTGCCCGCCGCCGAGGTCGAGGACGAGGAGGACCTGGCCCTGCTGGAGGCGCGGGACCTGCTCTTCGCCCGGCTGCTGCAGTACAAGGCGTACAAGGAGGCGGCGGCGCACATCGCCGAGCTGGAGGCGGTGGGCGGCCGGCGTTACCCGCGGGCGGTCACCCTGGAGCCCCGGTACGCCGAGGCGCTGCCCGACCTGGTCCTCGGCATCGGCCCGGAGCGGCTGCTCAAGCTCGCGATCCGGGCGATGACCCCGAAGCCGACTCCCGAGGTCTCCATCGCGCACGTGCACATGGTGCGGGTCAGCGTCCGGGAGCACGCGGCGATCCTCACCGAGCGGCTGCGCCGCGCCGGCACCGCCACCTTCTCGCTGCTCTGCGCCGACTGTGAGATCACCCTGGAGGTGGTGGCCCGCTTCCTGGCGCTGCTGGAGCTGTACCGGGAGGGGCTGGTCTCCTTCGTGCAGGACCAGGCGCTGGAGGAGCTGACGGTGCGCTGGACCGGCCCCGCCGACGGCGATGCCGAACTGCACATCGACGAGTACGCCGGCTCCCCGGCCGAGCCCGCCGTCGCCGAGCCCGCCGTCGCCGACCCGTCGGCCAGGAGCCCGGCTGGCGGCCGGCCGTCCGCCGGCTCGTCGTCCCCGGACGTGGGCGGCGCCGGCCCGTCCGCAGGCTCGTCGTCCGGCGAGCCGCCGTCGTGACCGGTCGACGTCGCCGTGATCGACTCGGTTCCGGCGTTGTGGCGGTGTCGGGGCGGACCGGACACCGCCATATCGCGGACCTGGAGTGGATCATGCCGCCGCACCGGGGGCGCAGCCGAGGAGTCGACGCAGGAGGAACAGGGTGACCAGTGACGAGGAGCGCCGGAGCTCGCTGGCCGACCAGGCCGCCGCATGGATTCCCCCGTGGCAGCGCCCCACCCCGCCCAACGAACCCCCCGACGGCGCCGCCCCGGCCGACGCAGACGCAGACGCGGACGCCGCCGACGAAGACGCCGAGGCCGCCGCCGCTGCCACCGACGCCGACGCCGTCATCGACGCTGCCAACCCCGACGCCGCTGCCGCTGTCGCCCCCGCCTCGGCGCCCGCTGAGCGGCCGGGGCCCGAGATCTTGGACACTTACCGTTCGCCAGAAACGGAAACTGTCCAAGATCTCGCCGATGGCGACCCCGCGCCGGTGCCGCCGGTCGGGCCTGCGGTAACCGGTCACGGCTTGCCGGCGGAACCGACCGACGCCAGTGAGACCGACGCCGGTGCGGCCACCGTCCGTGGGACCGACGCCGGCGAGCCTGACGCTGACTCCACGAGCGCCGGTGGGGCCGACGTCGGAGGAAGCGATGCCGGCGGGACCGGCGCCGAGCCGGCCGGCGCGGGCGCTGACCGCGCGTCGCTGCCCGTTGCCGACCCGGACGCCGCCGGGTCGGCCGAGAACCTGCCCGGGGAGGGCGGGGCTGCCCGCGTACCCGGGAAACAGCCGGCGCCCCGGCGGCGGGCGACGCCCGGGCCGGAGCCGGCGCCGGTGTTGGACGACGCGGAGCTGCGCGGCGCGCTGGAGGCCATCCTGCTGGTGGTGGACGAGCCGGTCAGCGAGTTGACCCTGGCCCAGGTGCTGGAGCAGCCCGCCGAGCGGGTCGGGCCGATGCTGGACGAGATCGCCGCCGGCTACACCGCGGCGGGGCACGGTTTCGAGCTGCGCCGGGCGGCCGGTGGCTGGCGTCTCTACACCCGCCCGGAATACGCGACCTACGTGGAACGGTTCGTACTTGACGGGCAGTCGGTACGGCTGACCCAGGCCGCGCTGGAGACGCTCGCGGTGATCGCCTACAAGCAGCCGGTCACCCGTTCGCGGATCTCGGCCATCCGGGGTGTGAACTGCGACGGGGTCATCCGTACGCTGGTCTCCCGCGGGCTGGTCGAGGAGTGCGGCACCGAACCGGACAGCGGGGCGTTCCTCTACCGGACCACCACGATGTTCCTGGAGAAGCTGGGGCTGAACTCGGTGGACGACCTGCCCCCGCTCGCCCCGTTCCTCCCCGACGACGTAGAAGAGCTTGCCGATGCGACGCGATGACCGTGCCCCGAAGACCGACGCCCCCGTGTACGAGGGGGCCGAGCGCCTGCAGAAGGTGCTCGCCGCCGCCGGCGTGGGCTCCCGACGTGCCTGCGAGGACCTGATCTTCCGGCGCCGGGTGACCGTGAACGGCCGGGTCGCCCAGCTCGGCGACAAGGTCGACCCCGCCACCGCCGTGATCCACGTCGACGGCGAGCGCCTCCAGGCAAACAACCGCCTGGTCTACGTGGCGATGAACAAGCCGCGCGGGGTGGTTACCACCATGGCGGACGAGAAGGGACGCAACGAGCTCGCCGACTTCATCGGTAACCGGGTGGAGCAGCGGGTCTACCACGTCGGGCGGCTCGACGCCGACAGCGAGGGGCTGCTGCTGCTCACCAACGACGGCACCCTCGCCCACAAGCTCATGCACCCGTCGTACGAGGTGCTTAAGACCTACCTCGCCGAGGTGGCCGGGCCGATCCCGCGCAACCTGGGCAAGCGGCTGATGGCCGGGGTGGAGTTGGAGGACGGGCCGGTCAAGGTCGACTCGTTCAAGGTGGTGGACACCCTGGGCAAGACCGCCCAGGTGGAGCTGAGCCTGCACGAGGGGCGCAAGCACATCGTCCGGCGGTTGCTGGCCGAGGTGGGGCACCCGGTGTCCCGGCTGGTGCGTACCGCGATCGGGCCGATCCGGCTGGGTGACCTGCGTACCGGGCGGATCCGGCGGTTGACCAACGCCGAGGTCGCCGCCCTGTTCAAGGCCGTGGGTGACTGACCCGGCGAACCGGGTATCGGTGCCGGTAGGCTTCGTCGCGGCCGGTGGGCCGGCGGGTGGCGCGGGTCGCCCCCGACGGCGTCGCGCGCGGCCGACCCGCGAGGCGCGGGATGATTGACAGAGCTTGACAACCGCTCAACGGCGCCGGAGACACCGGCGACCCGCGAGGTACGGGCTATAGGAGGACAACGGTGGAGGAAAACGTACGGGCCGTGCGCTGCGTGGTCGCTGTGGACGGGCCGTCCGGTTCGGGTAAGTCCACCGTTTCGCGGCGGCTCGCCGCCGGCCTCGGTGCCCGCTACCTCGACACGGGGGCCATGTACCGGGCGATCACCTGGGCCGTGCTGCGCTCCGGGGTCGACCTGACCGACGTCGAGTCGGTGGCCAAGGTCGCCGGCGAGGTCGACCTGCGCATCGGCACCGACCCCCAGGGGTCCGGCGTGACCGCCGACGGCGTGAACGTCGACAGGGAGATCCGTGGCCCCGAGGTGACCGCTGCGGTCTCCGCCGTGGCCGCCGTGCCGGCGGTGCGGGAACTGCTCGTCGCCCGGCAGCGTCAGATGATCACCAACGCCGGCCGGATCGTGGTCGAGGGCCGGGACATCGGCTCGGTGGTGGCCCCCGACGCCGACCTGAAGGTCTACCTGACCGCCTCCGAGGCGGCCCGCGCCCAGCGGCGCAGCGCCGAGGACGCGGTCGACGTCGCGGCGACCGCCGCCGACCTGGCCCGCCGGGACAAGTTCGACTCGACCCGCAAGGTCAACCCCCTGCAGCAGGCCCCGGACGCGGTGGTGCTGGACACCACCGAGCTGGGCATCGACGAGGTCGTCGCCCGACTGCGCGACCTCCTCATCGAACGGGGGGTGGCATGAGCGAGGACAACGGCGGCTGGGTGGAGCTGCGGGAGCCGGACCTCGACGTCGAGGAGCCGTCCGGTCCGCAGCCGGTGGTGGCCGTGGTCGGCCGCCCCAACGTGGGTAAGTCGACGCTGGTCAACCGGATCATCGGCCGCCGCCAGGCGGTCGTCGAGGACGTTCCCGGGGTCACCCGGGACCGGGTGCCCTATGACGCGCAGTGGAGCGGCCGGGCGTTCACCGTGGTGGACACCGGCGGTTGGGAGCCGGACGCCAAGGACCGGGCCGCGGCGATCGCCGCGCAGGCCGAGACGGCCGTGGCCACCGCCGACGTGGTGCTCTTCGTGGTCGACGCGATGGTCGGCTCGACCGATGTGGACGAGGCCGCGGTGAAGATGCTGCGGCGCAGCGCGAAGCCGGTCATCCTGGTGGCGAACAAGACCGACAACACCGCCATCGAGATGGAGGCGACTTCGCTCTGGTCGCTCGGCCTCGGTGAGCCGTACCCGGTCTCCGCGCTGCACGGTCGGGGTTCCGGCGAGCTGCTCGACGCCATCATGGAGGCCCTGCCCGAGGCACCGAAGATCATCGAGAACCGGCCCCGCGGCCCGCGCCGCGTGGCGCTCGTCGGCCGTCCCAACGTCGGCAAGTCCAGCCTGCTCAACCGGTTCTCCGGCGAGGAGCGGGCGGTGGTCGACGCGGTCGCCGGCACCACCGTCGACCCGGTCGACAGCCTGGTGGAGATCGGCGGCGACGTCTGGCAGCTGGTGGACACCGCGGGCCTGCGCAAGCGGGTCGGCAAGGCCAGCGGCACCGAGTACTACGCCAGCCTGCGCACCGCCTCGGCCATCGAGGCGGCCGAGGTGGCGGTGGTGCTGCTCGACGCCAGCGAGCCGATCAGCGAGCAGGACCAGCGGATCCTGTCCATGGTCACCGAGGCCGGGCGGGCCCTGGTCATCGCCTTCAACAAGTGGGACCTGGTCGACGCCGACCGCCGGTACTACCTGGACAAGGAGATCGACCGGGAGCTGCGCCGCATCCCCTGGGCGATCCGGCTGAACCTGTCCGCCCAGACCGGCCGCGCGGTGGACAAGCTCGCGCCGGCGCTGCGCAAGGCGCTGGCGAGCTGGGAGACCCGGGTGCCGACCGCTCAGCTCAACCAGTGGCTGACCGCGCTGGTCCAGGCCACCCCGCACCCGGTGCGCGGTGGTCGGGCGCCGAAGATCCTCTTCGCCACCCAGGCGGGGGTCGCGCCGCCGCGCTTCGTGCTCTTCACCACCGCGCCGCTGGACGCCGGCTACCAGCGCTTCGTCGAGCGCAAGCTGCGCGAGGAGTTCGGCTTCGAGGGCAGCCCGGTGGAGATCTCGGTACGCCCGCGCAAGAAGCTCGGCCCCGGCGGCCGCGGCAAGGCGCACGGCTGACCCTGTTCTTCTTGGATGCCGGGGGGAGCGCCGCTCTCCCCGGCATCCTCTTTCCTAGGACGCTCTAGGGGAGGTGGCGTGGGACGCCGCGACACGGGAGGGGCCTGTGCGCGTGGTGCGAAGATCCTGCGCTAAGCTGTAGCGGCTGCCGCGGGGGAGACCGCGCGGGGGCATCGGGACGTGGCGCAGCTTGGTAGCGCACTTGACTGGGGGTCAAGGGGTCGTCGGTTCGAATCCGGCCGTCCCGACGCAGGTCAGAGGCCATCTGGAATCTTCCAGGTGGCCTTTTCTGATCTTGTACAGCAGCGAAGTACAGCAACGGCTCATTGATCGAGGCTTTCACCGAGCCTCCGGAGGGCTTCGCGGGTGGCCTTGGACGAGACTTGGCTGTAGATCTCCATCGTGATCGAGAAGTCCGCGTGTCTCAGGATCGCCATGGCGATCCGAGGATGCACGTCCAGGTCGACCAGCAGTGACCCGCAGGTGCGCCGGGCGTCGTGAACGGTGATCTTAGGGACGCCAGCGTGGGCGATGCGGCTGTCGTAGGACCGGTTGAAGTTCCGCGGCTCGACTGGCAACCCGTAGCGGGTCGTGAAGATCATGCCGCTGTCGTGCCAGGCATCGCCCGCTCTGTCCTTGGCCGCCTCCTGTTGCCGATAGCGGTGCCGCAGCGCGGTGACGCAGATGGCCGGCAGCGGTAGGGGAGCGTCGGACTCCTCGGTCTTGGTGGCTCGGTGTAGCAGCTGGCCGCGTACCCGCTGGAGCTGCTTGTCGATGACCAGGCTGATGTCGTGATGTTCGCGGCAGTGCTCGCAGAAGTCCTCCCCGTGTGGGGTGCAAGGCTTGTCCCAGCCGTCCCACTCGATGTGGTCCCAGGTGAGGCCGAGGACTTCACCCTTGCGTAGGCCGAGCACGAGGACCAGGACGTAGGCGGCGTACAGGTAGTCGTCGCCGTCTCGGGATGCTTCCAGGAACGCGCGGGCTTCCTCACTGCTCCACGACTTGCCCTTGCGGGCGCGGATCGGCGGGAGCTTCGCGAGAGCCGCGACGTTCTTGACGACTAGTTCTTCCACTACCGCCTGAGAGAGCGCCGAGCGGAGAACGGCGCGGATTCCCTTGACGGTGCGAGCCGATGGGAGGTCCTGGCAGCACCTCCCAACCGCGCAGCATTTCCGGTTCTTCGCTGGCCGGCGCTCGTCCTTGCCCTGGGCGCAGCACTGGCACGTCTTCGCGACCTTGTTCAGCCAGGTCTGCACCTCCCGTACGGACAACCGGCCGTCGAGTCGCTTGGCGCCGAGGCCGGGAACGATGTACAGGCGACTCAGCGTCTCGTAGGTGGCATAGGTGAGCGGGGCGAGGTTCGGCTCCACGATTTCGGCGAGCCAGTACGCCATGTAATTCGCCATCGTGGGGACGTTCGTGGCGACCGGCCCGGCCTTGGCTTGCTGGTGCAGCCTCACCCACTTGTCGTGGACCTCGTCGCGGGTCTTGCCGTAGACGTACTTGCGGGCGCGTTTGCCGTCCGGCTTGGTGACCCAGACGTAGGCAGCGAAACCGTTCCGGTACGGGAAGATGGAGCCTTCACCGTTGGCGCGTTTGCCGGGCATCAGGCCGCATCCTGTCGCTCGATCTGAGCTTGGATGTACTCATCAATCCATTCCGGCAGGATGCGGCGGTACTTGCCGTCCTTGATCGAGCGCAGTTCCCCGGTGGCAATCTTCATCTTCACCTTGGACAAGCCGTAGCCGAGGATCGCGGCGACCTCGGCCGGGGAATGCCACTTCGGAACGATCTGGACTGGGCGTCTATCCATGTGATGCCTCCTTAATGGGGTGGTGATATAGGCGCGGCTTACGCCAACGGTTGGTTGATAGGGAGTGCGCTGCTTCGGTGGGTGGCCCGACCGCAGCGGGCGGGGGGCCGTAGAGCGGCGCGTATGGTCGGTCGAGTGACCACGGATGAAGATCGCGACCGCCTCGCCGAGCAGCTCGTGGCGTTGCCGGTGTACGAGCTCGTTGATGTCCTGCGCCGTGTCTTGCCGCACCACAGCCAGGACCACTACGGCCTTCGAACGGAGTTGGTCCTGGCTCAAGCGACCGACTATGAGGACGAGCCAGGGCTTGAGGTGGAGCTGGTCGCCTGGCCTGACCGCGACTACTACGACGGTGGCCTTGGGATTGACCAGGGCTTGTGGGAAAACGGCCACTGTGCGAAGTGCGATACCGAGGTGGTATCGAACGCAAAACGTGCATTCTGCCCGTACTGCGGCTCCAGGTGCGGCCTGACCTGACCTCAGCCGGTGCCCTTCCGGAATTTTGGGAGAGAGCGCTGTGGAGTTTTCAAAGAACGAGCACCGGTGGTCCGGGCGGGTGTTGACACGTACGTGTCAAGCGGCCGGCGGTCGGGCGGCGGTCCGGGCGGCCAGCTCGTCGGCCAGGGCGTCAAGGCCGGCGAGGTGTCGGGCGCGGGCCATGGCGGCGGCGGTGTTGGCGAGTAGTGCGTCGCCGGTGGTGATCCAGCCGGTGGCTTGGTAGCCGAGTTCGTAGATGACGCGCTCGGTTTGCTCGTCGTCCCAGGTGTGCGGGTGGCCCTCGGTGCGCCGCCAGATGGTGCGCTGCATGCGCAGGAAACCGAGGGTGACGGAGAAGGCGCGGCTCTTGGTGGCGATGTGCCCGCCGTAGCCGAATTGGTGCGCCCACCGCCGCAGCCGGGCGTAGGCGGGGTGCTCCCCGATGTCCCAGCAGGCGCGGATGAGCCGCCCGAGGTGCGTTGCCGGGTCGCCGTGAACTTGCACGGAGATGTCGTCGACGCGGCGCAGGCTCAGCCCGGTCACCTCGGTGCTCTTGGTGACGTACTTGGCGATGTAGCCGGTGATCTGCGCGAGGTTCACCGTGCCGCCGGGAGCGTTGACGTGCTTGAGGTCCAGGCCCTTGTCACCCCACGCGATGCGCCAGCCCTGCCCCCCGTTGGCCGGATGCGGGACGGAGGTGTAGGCGGTCTTGACGAACGCCGTCCGGACCGCCTCTTCGAACATGTCCCGGGTGATCACGCGCGGCGGGGGCACGATCGCGTCGGGGCAGTCGGGGTTGTGTCCGTCGAGGCGGATCAGGGCGTGGTAGTGGATGACGCCGCGTACCTGGAACTCGTAGACCTTGATGTAGCGGCGGCGCAGCTCCACACCATGGGCGCGGCCGAGGCGGCGCAACTCGCGGTCGGCTTGTTGGATGGTGCGGCGCCACAGTTCGGGTGCTTCGTGGTTCCACACGACCTGGCCGGCGTGGTCGTAGCAGTCCAGGCACAGCGGCTGCCCGAGGTGGCCGTCGCTGGCCTTGTGCCGCTGGCCGCAGCGCAGGTCCACGCCGTGGGGGCAGACGCGGCCGAACGGGTGGCAGACGGAGGCGCGGCAGGTGCAGCCGTCTTTCTTGCGGCAGTCCGCGGTGTGGACCTTCACCACGCGGTGGTGCACCGGCCCGAAGGAGGGGGCGGTGGCGGTGAGGAAGATGGCGATGTGCTCGTGCAGCGGCGGCAGGCCCCACCGGTCGCCCTGTAGCCCGGCCTTGATGAGGTGGAACGTGTCGCGGCGGTACAGCTCGGCGCAGGACGGGCAGACGGAGGCGCGGCGGTTGCCGCAGGGGGTGTAGATCGCGCCGTCGGGCATGTCCTCGGTGTCGATGGTGGCCATGCGGTTGCCGTCGGCGTCGTTGACGTGGATCTGCCCGGCGAGGCGGATCGGGTGCTTGCAGGCGGCGGCGGCTTTGACGTGGCCGAGCCATTCGGGGTAGTCGGGGTCCTGGGCGCGGGCGCGGCCGGAGGCGACGGTGCGGGGGTCGTGGCCGCGTACCCAGCCGTCGACGGCGAGGTCGCGGGGGCCGGTGGTGGGGGTGGCCCAGGGCCAGTAGCCGGCGGTGGTTTCGGCGCATGCTCCCGTGCCCGAAACCGTGGTGGTTTCGGGCGCGAGAGGCAACGTCGAGGACGTCACGCGGTGGCTCCCACAGCGGTGCCGTTGTGGGGTCGGTCGTTGATGGTGCTCGGGTTGTTGAGGGCCGTCAGGATGTCGGCGGCCGTGTGGGTGGGTACGCGCAGTCGCACGGCGAGTTGACCGGCGGTGATGGGCTCACCGTGGGCCTTCTCGTGGGCGGTGGCGACGATGCGGGCGTTGGGCAGCAGTGCCAGCGCGGGGCCGGTCTTGGCGGCCGGGGCCGCGACGGGTGCCGGGGCCAGGTCCTTGACGGTGGTGTCCGGGGTGGGCTCGACCGTCGTCGTGGTCGTGGTGTCCTCGCCAGAGGTGGGCGGGTTGATGGGTTCGGGCGTAGGTGCGGGATCGGTGTCGGGTGCGGGGTTGGTGGCCGGGGTCGCGGCGGCCGGGCGGACCGTCGGCGAGGCGGGGATGTCAGATGACGACGCCTCGGCGAGGGTGGCCGGCGCAGGTGCCGGGACAGGTGCAGCGGGCCGGGTGGTGCGCTTTCCGGTGGCGAGTAGTGCGGCGGTGGCCATGAGCATCAGGCCGTCGACGGCGAGGGGACCGAACCAGACGACGAGGGTTT
This sequence comes from Micromonospora sp. U56, assembly GCF_018070095.1. Taxonomy (NCBI): domain Bacteria; kingdom Bacillati; phylum Actinomycetota; class Actinomycetes; order Micromonosporales; family Micromonosporaceae; genus Micromonospora; species Micromonospora sp. U56. The sequence goes on along the minus strand of NZ_JAGPYL010000097.1, from coordinate 12,718 downwards.
CCTCGTTGTAGTGGTCGAGCAGTCCGGACAGGTGCCGGTAGGACACGAACGCGGCGACCAGGGCGACGGGCGGCAGCCCGACCCAGCGCAGCACGTTCCAACCCCAGCCGGTCGGCCAGGGCGTGCGGGCAAGGATCTCGATGGCGATGAAGAGGAACAGGGGCCAGACGATCGAGGAGATGACCGCGCCGGGTTCCGGCTTCCAGTTCTCGGGTGCGCCCTCAGGGGCGATGAACGAGTGAGCGATGTTGGCGGCGACGGACACGAGTCCGCCGAGGACCAGGCCGAGGTAGGTCCAGCCGCGCGAGGGTCGAGAGGTCGTGGTCATGAGGTCACCTCAGAGGTGCAGTCGAGGCATGAGCCGGTACGGCGGGGGATGTAGTAGGGCTTGACCTGGCCGCAGTCGGGGCAGGTACGCCGCGCGGTGAGCGCCTTGTCGATCGCGGCGCGTTGCGCCGGGGTGGCGGTCCGCTTGGGCAGCGCCAGGTCGAGACGGAACAGGTAGGCGACGCGCTTACCGCGCCGCCAGAGGAGTTGCGCGGCGGGGTCTTGACCGCCGGGACGCAGCTCGCGGGCGCGCAGCTGGCGACGGGTCAGCAGCCCGTCGGGGGCGAACTTGAACGGGTAGGTCGGCAGGCCGAAGCGCTCGCCGGTGGGGTCGTAGAACACCATCGGGTCCTCCGAGTCGTCGCCGTCTTGGCCCTCGCCGGCCGGTGAGCCGGTGGCGAAGGTGGGGTGTTCGTAGGTGTCGCGGTCGATGTCCTCGGGCAGGAACGCCGCCGCGCAGACGGCGCAGACGATCGGGCCTTCCTCGAAGGCGGCCTTGGAGATGCGCAGCTTGCGGGGGCACTCGCACTCGCACGCCGCGCCGTTGTTGTTCGTGCGGGTTTTGCCTTCGCCGGTCGGTTCGGGGTGGCGGTAGAAGCGCAGGGCCTCGCCGAGGTCGGCGATGACGGCCCGGTAGCGGGCGCGGGTGAGGTCGGTCAGGGTGCAAGGGGAGTAGCCGAGCTTGTCGTCCTTGGTGGTGGCCATGCCGAGTTCGGCGGCCAGGGTCGAGAACTTCTTGTTGTGCCAGCGGCCCTGCCGGGAGGTGTCTTGGATGCCCCGGGCGTCGGCCAGGGCGTGGGTCGCTTCGTGCAGCAGGGTGGTGAAGACGGCTTCCGGTTCGCGGGACAGGCCCTCACCGGAGATCAGGATTTCGGGAAGCTGGTTGTCGCCGGCCTGCCAGCGCAGGGCGGCGAAGTGACCCCACTTCATGCCCTGGTTGGCCTTGGTGGGTGAGCCGGAGCCGACGACGAGGACGGCGGCCGGAATTTCGGGGTGCCGGTCGCGGATCGCGGACCAGGCGGATTCAAGAGCGCCGACGAGTGCGGCGGTGGAGACGGGGTCTTGACACGTACGTGTCACATCGGTGGTGTGGGCGGCGGTGCTCATGCGGCCCTCCGGATGGTGTGTCGGCGGTAGGCGATGGCGGCGGCGCACAGCGCCTCGATGACGTCAGCCGCAGTGCGGCCGGGGGTGGTCTCCCAGGCGAAGACCGGGGCGTGCTGGCCGGCGTGGCCGAGGGCGATGAGGTAGGTGTTGCACCACTCGACGGCGGCGCTGTAGGCGTGCAGGTCGGCGTCGGTGACGCCGGTGAGGTACCAGCGGGGCTCGCCGAACACGGCGGCCCGGATCGCGCCGAGGATCGACGCCGGGTAGGTGCCGGTGCGGTGGCAGGCGCACGTGGCGGTGCAGCCGTCGTGAGGGTCGTAGAGGCCGGTCGGGGTCCAGCCGTGGCGGCCCAGGTAGAGGGCGGCGCGGTCGAGGATGGCGTGGACGTTGCCGGTTGGCAGGGCGGTGACGGTGCTCATCGGGCACCGAGCCAGGCCAGGAAGCCCTCACGGGTGGGCAGCGTCTCGTTGGCCAGCGCGCTTTCCGCGTAGGTTTCGAGCTGGTCTTCAGTGGCGTGGGTCAAGTCGTAGTCGTCGGCGGCGGCCCGGAGGGTCGCGATGACCTGCTCGGCGGTTTGGGTGGGCCGGTCGTTCCAGGTGAAGGGACAGGTCGGGTCGCCGTCACCGGCGCTCCAGGACGAGGGCTCGTCGATGCTGAGGAAGTCGGACAGGGCGTCGATGGCGCGGGAGTATTCGCGCAAAGCGCTGCCGTTCTTGACCTCGTGCGGAACCGGCATCCGGTGGCCATGGGTGGCCATGCCGATAGCGGCGGACACGCAGGCGGGCGGGAAGGGGTTGTCCGTCGGGGGGTAGTAGGTGCCCTGGTTCCAGCCGTGGATTTCGAGGTAGCGGGCGGCGCAGCGCAGGATGTCGGCCGGGGTCAGGTTGGCCAGCGCGCCGGGGGTGTGGAGCTGTTTCTGGGTAGGGTTCATGGCGGCCACGTCCTTTCGTGGGCGGTGGTTGGTGGCCGGCAGATCGGGCAGCTTTCCTAGGGCCGTGTCCCGGTCTGTCGGCCGTTCCTCTATCGGTGGTGCAGGTGGAGCCGGAGGAACACCCGCTGACGGCCGTCGTCGGTGGCAGCGGGTGCGGAGCGGAAGACGAGCGCGCCCGCGTGGCGGGCGATGGCGGTCAGGGCGGCGATGTCCTCGCCGGTGCCGATGAGCACCAGGTCCAGGACTCGGGTCGCAGTCGCGGCGGTGGTGCTCATGCCGCAGTCCGCAGGTCGGCGGGGGCGACTAGGCCCGAGCGGCGGCGGGTCCAGGTGGCGTAGTCGGCCACGCGGATGATGTCGGCGTCGGTCATGTAGGCGGCCTTGACCAGGGCCGGGATGCCGCCTTCGGCGATGAGGAACCCGGCGCCCTGGTTGTTCGGGTCGACGCTGTTCGACGAGAAGCCGCGGGCGGCCCACCCGTGCCCGAGCACGATGTCGGAGGACACGTCGGTGGTGCACCGACCGGCGAACCGCCAGGCGAACAGGTCCCGCAGCGAGGTCGGGATGATGTCCGACGACGGCCGCTGCGTGGCGGCGGCCACGATGATGCCGACCGCGCGGCCCCGGGCGACGATGTCGCGCAGCAGCGCGGCGAACAGCTTCTGCGTCTTCTCGTCGCCGGCGGTGGCGGAGAAGTAGGCGATCTCGTCGCAGGCCACGAGGATCTGACCGAACAGGTCGTTCGGGCCAATCTTCCGACGACGGCGCGACAGCAGGAACGAGTAGCGGTTGTCCATCACCCGCTGCACCCGGCGAAGGGTGCGGATGGCGTGGTCGATGTCGGGGCCGACGAACACGTCGGCGGCGTCCTTCCACAGCCCGAGTTCGACTTGCTTGCCGTCGAGCAGGCACAGCCGAACGTCCGGGCACAGGGCCGCGTGGCCGACGATGGTGTTCAACAGCGACGACTTGCCCGCGCCGGGCTCACCGCCGATGAGGATGTTCCGGTAGATCATCGGCAGGTAAACGGCCTGGCCGAACTCGTCGATGCCGAGGAACACCGGGTCGAAGATGGACAGGCCCGGCGCGACCGGCACGGTGTCCGGCGGGTCGTCCGGGCGGTTGTGGGCGGGCAGTTCGATGGTGGTGGTGAGGTCCATTGCTGGGCTCCCAGGGTCGGTTGACACGTACGTGTCAAAGCGGTGAGGGGGAGAGGCGCGGATGCTTGACCCGTCAGGGGTGCTCGGTCCGCGCCATCCCGGTCAGGCGTAGTCGGAAGGGTCGAACCCGTCGCTCGGGCTCGTGGAGGTGGTGGTGGCGTTGCGCGGTTTGCGCGGCCGGGGGGTGTCAGCCGGTGCGGTGACCGGCTCGTCCGGCACGTCGGGCAGATCGAGGCCGACCGGCGGCATGCCCGGGGAGGTCGGAGCGTTGGCCGGCACGTCGGTGGGGACGTAGTCCGGCAGCGGAGACACGATGGTGTGCGCGAGAGGTTCGCGGCGGGTGATGTCCAGGCGGACCAGGGCCGCGTAGCGACGGGAGGCGCGCATGACGCGGACCTCGTTGGCCCAGCACGCCACGGCGAGCTTCTGCACTTGGCCGTCGGCTTCCAGGTCCCGCAGGGACAGGCCAGGCCGCAGCCAGACCCACACCCGTTCACCGGCCGGGGTCGGCTTCGCGGGCAGGATCAGCGGCAGCGAGCCGTGCCGGTTGGTGGCGATGAACGCGGCGAAGCACAGCCGCAGTCGGTGCCGCACGACCAGGCACCAGATCCACGCCATGACACGGCGACGGATCGGCCCAACAGCGGCAGGTACGCCGACGACCAGGGCGACGACGAGCAGCGAACCCCACAGCGGGGTCGACTGCATCAGCGCAGTCCAGCCGTAGACGGCGGCCAGGCCGAGCCCGATTTCCGGCAGCCAGTGCCAGAAGACGCGCAGGACCGGCCACGCCACGATCAGCGCGAAGACCACTGCGCCGCAGGCAGCGCCGATGAGGCCGCCGAGCATGGCACCGAGGATCGGGTGCAGGTAGTGCGAGGCCACGGTGGCGGTCAGCAAGCCGACCACGCCGAGGGTGACCCAGAACGCGATGATGGCCCGACGACGATGCGAGCGGGCTACCGGGGCTTCGATGACGGTGACGTTGCCCCCACGGTTCGACCAGCCGAACGGGGACCTCTGGCTAGACTTGGACACGACAAGTCCTCCCTAGGTAGGGACCTTGTTGGACAGGACGCGGGGTCGCAGACGACGCCAATCAACGGCGACCCCGTGTCCACCTCTTCGTTCTTGTGGAGCCGATCGAGGAACCGCCCGCTAGGCGGCGGCGGTGTCCAGCGCCCGCAGACCAGCGGCCCGGAACGCCACACCCGAGCGGACCTTGCCGTCCCGGTCGTTGACCCAGGGCAGCGCCTCCAGGTCCACCGGAACCACCGGCTGACGAACGGTCACCGGCGGCATGGTCGGGCTGACCACGGTCACGTTGATGACCTCGCCGGAGTTCTCCGACAGCGCGTACAGGTGCACCGTCCACATCGGGTGCTTCGTCTCACGGTCGAACTTCTGCTGACCGTTCTGGTCCAGCTTCGGCACCGGGTTCACCGACACCTCGTACGACACCCGCGAGGTGTCCAGCAGCAGACGTCCCATGACTGACTCCTTAATCTCGTGAGCTGGGCCCGTATCGGTGGGCCAGGCGCGTCCTCTCTGGACGGCAGCTCTTGTGGAATCAGGGTGCGTCGATCAGTAGTGACGAGTTCACCACGAGATATGGACGACTAGGGACGTCTACGTTAGGGTTAGTTGTCCCTCCAAACGTCCCACCAGTGAGCAGGAGTTGCGATGCCGAACGACCGCCTACGCAGCGGGATGCTCAAGAAGGGTCTGACGGCGGCCACTCTCGCCGACAGACTGGGCGTCGATCCGAAGACCGTTGAACGGTGGGTCACCCAGAGCCGGAACCCGTACCCGCGTTACCGCCATTCGATCGCCGAGCTGCTGGGCGAGAGCGAGTCGTACCTCTGGCCGGACGCCCTGCCGACGCAGCGAGCGGTGCAGGTCAGCCAGTCCGAGGTCGTCCACATCTACCCGCGCCGCGGGGCCGTTCCGACCGACCTCTGGCAGCAGCTCTTGGAGAAGGCCACCCGACAGGTTGGCGTCCTGGTCTACGGCGGGCTGTTCCTGCCCGAGTTCAACCACCGATGGGTGCCGACCCTGCGCGACAAGGCGTTGGCCGGCGCCCAGGTCGAGCTGCTATTCGGCGACCCGGAGGGCAAGAACATCGCCGAGCGCGGGGACGATGAAGGCATCGGCCACGCGATGTCTAGCAAGATCTTGAACGCGCTGGCCTTCTACAAGGACTTGCGGGACCTGGACAACGTTGGGATCTACTACCACGACACGATCCTGTACAACTCCATCTACCGCTTCGACGATGAGATGCTGGTCAACACTCACCTCTACGGCACGCCGGCCGCCTATGCCCCGGTGCTGCACCTGCGCCGGCTCGGCGGCGGCGACCTGTTCGACAGCTACGTCGCCAGCTTCAATCGCGTCCTGGGGAAGAAGCGGGCGGTCTGGCCTGAACACTGAGCCGCCGGCGGTGAGAGGCTAGGGCCATGGCCCGGATCGAGCACTTCAACAACCCAAACGCCCCGAAGCCGAACAGCATCGTCGTAGCCGTGACCGTCTTCGTCCAGGACGAGCAGGGACGGGTGCTGCTCATCCAGCGCACCGACAACGGCTTGTGGGCGCTGCCCGGTGGCGCCCAGGATTTCGGCGAGTACATCGCAGAGACGGCGGTGCGGGAGACGCGCGAGGAGACCGGCGTAGAGATCGAGGTGACCGGGGTCGTCGGGATCTACACCAACCCGAACCACGTCGTGGAGTACAGCGACGGCGAGGTGCGGCAACAGTTTTCGATTTGCTTCAGAGGCCAGTACGTGGACGGTGAGCCGACGACGAGCGACGAGTCATCGGCGGTCACCTGGGTGCGGAAGGATGAGCTGGACGAGTTGCAGATCCATCCCTCTATGCGGCTCCGCATCGACCACGGTTTCACGCACCGCGAAGAGCCCTACATCGGTTGAGCCGCCATGCGAACCTCAGTTCGTCGTATCGCCTCCATGAGTGCCGGCTCCGCCTTCTGCCAAAACCGACTGACCAAATCGTTCGGACCGTAGCGCACCCGGATTTCGGCCAGCCGGTCTTCGGCGCTCAGGTCCTGGCCGTCAGGCCCGGTGGTCATGTCCGCGAACCAAAGCGCGTCGGATACTACCGACTGCTCACGTGGAAACTCCGCCATCAGGGCTTCGCCTAGCCCCCGTTCGTCGGCCTCGTACGAGGCGCACGAGTGGTGGGCAACAAGGGCAGCTAGGCGAAGTTCGAATCTTTGACCGAGCAGCCACCGGGCGCCGTCCAGGGAGTGGAAGCCTGTGTCAACAATGTCGGGCGCGTAGCCGACATCATGCAGCCAAGCGGCGGCCGCGAGTAGGTCTCCATCGTCGCCGACGAGCGGCGCCAGCCGCTCCGCCTTGGCCGCCACGGCCCGGACATGCCGCCACCGCCTTGGCAAGGCAAGGGCAAGGTGCTGCTCGGCAACCCTAGCTGCCAATCTTGCTCTCTGTTCCACCTGCCAAGGGTATGCCAGCCTGGCAGTACACACCACGCCGTCTCTAGCACGGCGAGTGCGGCTAGGCCGTGCGGCAGGAGCAGGTATGCGGCAGCAAGAAGCGTTTAAGGCGACAGATCACTTCTGTCGACCATCACTCCAAACAGTGGTAGCGCCTGATATGGAAATATCCATTCTGTCGGGATAACTGGATCTGCCAAGATTGCCGAAAACTCAACGCTGATCGGCCCTGACAAGTCAGTTGCGACGGTGTTTGCAAGTTTGTCCAGCTCCGCTCGAACCTTATCGGTAAGGGTCGGTGGATGCGCGGCGCACGCGAGATATGCTTCGGGATCAAACAGCCACCAGCGGGTGCCGTTGGAAGAGATGACCGCGAGGGTCTTCGCTCTTCTGGTTTCCGGCTCAATCCGCTCATCCGAAGAGTTGGCGCGGCACTGAGCAACAATTCTCCGCCACCGTAAGAATGTCTCGACCCAGAACGGCTCATTAGAGTCCTGGATTAGCTTCGTATAGCGCTTGGAGAGCAATCCGCGACGCTTGAGGCCGGGCTCGCCGAGCAACATTGCCGCAGTCCGCGGATAGGCCTTGAGTTGTTGTTGTTGGGTGATCAAAGCAGTTATAAACCCTTCGAGAGCTAATAGCGCTTCGTGGGCTTCGGCCGCCTCCTTCCCCGTGGGGTTATATCCGGCGTGGACAACTCGGTGCCTCAGTGCTGCCAGCTTGCGGGTCCATTGCTGCACTGGGCCCGCTCGTTGCGCATCCCACAAGCCGCCAAGCCGTGTGTGGTACTGGGTACGTACCCTGGTGGCCAGGCCCCGCTCGAAAACGGGAGCGGCATCCTCTGGACGGCGAGCTTCTTCCCACAGCATGTGCATCAGCAAGTCGTCCAAGAGCACTTCGGCCGCCGTCGCGGCAAGCACCACGGCGACCCTGTATTCACCCTGATAACGGAGTGCCGTTTCAGCCTCGCGAACGAAGTCGGGGTAACGACTGAAGACTCTGCCTGATCTTAAAAGTTCGACGAATCGTCCTAACTGCTCGCACTGCTCTCTCTGAACGGCCTCACGATTGTCTGCAGGATATGCCTGACTGAGGTTGGTGTTCACCATGAAGAGGTTGAGTTCTTCGGGCCAAGAGGGTGTCGTGTCGGGGCGAAGCCGGAGCCTGAAAGCCAGAGGGACGAAGGCCGGCAGTCGCTCCCGGGTGACGGTAGTAACTGGGCGACCGCAGACAATGCTGTAGGCCCGCTGTATGTCGCGGATGCATTCGATCGCCTTGTCAAGGGCCTCCGACACCGAGGCTTCGTCTGCCTCATCGCCATGGAATGGCAGAAGTTCTACAGCCGCTTCCACGATTGTTCTCTGGACACGTACTCCCTCTGGCTGACCTGCTCCCCGTGGAAGGGCGGGAAAAGCCTTGACCGCTACATCCAGGGCAGATCCAAGTCCGGATAGGTCTGGATCCTCCGCGCTCGCTTCGTGAAACATGAGAGATACGATTCGCGTCGGCTCGTCTCTCGTTATTGGATTCCCCTCGTCAATCGAAGCCTTCCAATCATCGACTGAGGGGTATTCGGCGAACCTTTGAACGAACTTGTCCGGCAAACCAAGCGGTTCGGCCAGGGGAATGAAGAAGTAAACCAAGTTCAGGTGCGTGGGAGCGTCGGCCTTTAGGTTGTCCACCATGCTGTTCATCGTGCAATATCTGCTGTCTAAAGGTAAGTCCCCTTCTCGGGCAGGTCTTGGTCTCGACTGGCCTCGACTAGCTGGTGTCTGACCCTCCGTGCCCTGTGTCTGCCCCTGCTGTCGGGCTCCACTTGACGCGTGACGGCTTCCCGCATGATCGGTCGTCGCTGTTACACGGAGTTACTACTTGACCGGGCGGGACTCGACGGTCCGTCAGAGGCAGACGGTCACCGGCATGTGCGTGTCTTGAAGGGTCAGGAGCCAATCCAGGTTGGTGTGCCGTTGTGGGTGGTTGCCGCTAGAACCGTGCAGCCCATCTCGTGCGCGGCGGCGGTGATGACGGCGCGGGCCGTGGCAGCGTCGTCCGGTGGGAACGCGACGCGGATCTGGTGGCCGTACGCGGTTTCGTAGGTCACTAGCCAGTCGCGGTCGATGGCCTTGAAGTGGTCCTGTCGCCCGTGTTCGCTGGTGAAGCTGCCGCGGTCCCCTGTGGGGGTGAGGGCAGCGCGGAGGATGCGCAGGCGTTCTTCGTACGGGCGATCGCTGTCGGACAAACGCACGTAGACGTGGTCACGTTCCCGGGCGGCGTCGAACCAGGGGATGGCGTGCGTCGTACCGAGCCCCGAGACGGGGCGACGCCCACTCAGGTGACCGTAGAGCAGGTCGACGGCGCCGGTGTCGTACCGCTCGCAGTGATCGCCGAAGTCGAAAACGACGACCGGCCATGTGTCCGGAGCACCCTGGGTCAGCCAGCACAACATCACGCCGTTCCCGGTAACGGCCCATTGGAGCAGGCCGCCGGGCTCTGGGTACAGCGGGTAGGGAAACGCTTCCGGAAAGTCGCTGCGGAAATCTCGATACCCGTCGAGGAGTTCGCCGGCCTGCCACACCAGGTCGACGTATGGCCAGGTCGCTCCGGCGAAGGGCGTGAACAGGGTGATGTCACCGAACTGGCCCAGGCCGTAGGTGACGACCAGCGCACGGTAGTCGGTAGGCAGGGTGAAGCCCAGCGTTGCCTCCGCTGCTGACCAATCGCCCTGCGCGTGGACCGGCGCTGCCGGCGGCGGGACAAGCCGAGCCAAGTCATCGATGGTTGCCACGGATGATCAGCCTAGCGTCGAAGCGCTGGCCGCCTGGACTCTCGCGTTACCCCTATCCGCCCCGCCCACGTTCACAACGGGCAGCTAACGAGCTAGAGCGTCGTGTCACGTATCAAGTGAAGCCACGACGTGACGCATCATGCGGAGTACGACACGTGTCTGCCCCTGCTGTCGGGTCTCAGGACGTCCGTGACAGAGCAGTCTCAGGACGTGAGTGACACGTCCGGCTAGAGATGGACACAACCACTGCATCGATGGTTGGTCTTGACCTCTCTAGACTGCCCCGCGTGACACTGCAGCCGTACGACCGTGGAGTGCTCGCTGTGCAGCGCGGGGCCTTCGAGGAGGCTCGTGAGCAGTTGGAGCTGGCCGGGCCCGATGACCGTGCGCTGCTGCTGCTGGGCCAGCTGGCCAGCAGCGGACACGGCGAGCCGGCAGATCCGGTGAGGGCCCGCGGGCTGTACGAGCGCGCGGCCGACTTGGGCAACGCCGAGGCGGCTCACAACCTCGGGGTGCTGTACGCCACCGGCCGGGGGGTCGCGCAGGACCAGGCGGCGGCGTTGCGGTGGTATCAGCGTTCGGCCGAGCTGGGCGATGTGCCTGCGCTTCGGATGGTCGGGCTGATGTACGGCACAGGTCAGGGCGTGCCCATGGACCAGGACGAGGCGGAGCGACACTGGCGACTGGCTGCCGCCGCAGGGGAGGCGCAGGCGCTGCACGATCTGGGCACCCTCTTCGCGTACCACAAGGTGGATCTGCCGGAGGCTGCGTTCTGGTACCTGGAGGCAGCCAAGGCGGGCAACGAGATAGCCAAGCAGGAACTGACTCTGCTCGCGGCGAAGCTGCGCATGCCGGCCTTGGTAGACCGCCGGGCGCGCACGATGCTCGGCGTGATCCGCGCCTTCCACCTCGGAGATCCAGCCGGAGGCGTGAAGCTGCTGACCGTATCGGCGGATGACGGGGACCCGGTCGCCCAGCGCACGCTCGCGTACCTGGTCCAGCATGGCATCGGCACGACACAGGACGACGCTCGGGCGACCGCTCTCTACCAGGCCGCAGCCGAGGCAGGGGACGCATTTGCTGCCTTCAACTTGGGCGTGCTGTCCGGTCGGTCTGACGAGGCGGTGCACTGGCTACGCCAAGCGGCCGAGGTCGGGATCACTGAGGCGTATCCACGGCTGGGTGACCGACTCAGCGAACGTGACCACGACGAGGAGGCGCTGCAGTGGTACGTGCGCGGCGCCGAGGCCGGCGACAAGGGCAGCATGTTCGCAGCGGCCTGCTGGTACCGCGACGGATTCGGCGGACCGGTCGACCTTGTGCAGGCACTTCGGTGGTACCTCGCCATGCTGAACGTCGGCAGCGGCGACGGCATCCACGAAGCACACGCGATCGTGCCACGAATGACCGCCGATGAAATCCACGAGGCGGGCCGGCTCTCAGGCCGCCTGCTGGAGGCGGACCTCTTCGTGCAACGGCAGGCTACCCCGAACACTGCCGCCGATTGACCTGATGCTTCTGCCGGTCACCACCCCCTGCATCCCGGACTTCATCTCTGCGCCCAAGAACCCGACGCATTGTCACGCAGGTCCTGATACCGATGTGTCACGCAGGTCCCGAGACCGGACAACGTCTCTGCCCTGCTGTCGGGTCTCTGGACCTCCGTTACAGATCGGTCTCGGGACGTCTGTGACACCTTCGGCTAGACGATCATGTCTGCCAGGTGGCGTGCTTGCGGTGTCACCTGCCGCGAACTGGGAGGAGCGACGTGGGCGCGAAGACAGCTCTACTGGCGTTCACCGACGGAGACATTCGTCCGGCGCTGCTTGGCGCGACGCGATCAGACCGAGCCGAGACCGAGGCGCTGGTACGTCAGGTCCACCCGGGCTACGTCGTCGAGCCCGCCGACGACGGCACGTTGTTCGAGGACATCTACCCGCCAGATGACCTCACGTACGCCACGGTGCTGGCCGGGGTCGAGCTGTACTGCGACCGGCGGTTCATGCTCGACCGCCCGTCTGAGCTGCCAGAACACCTGCGCCAAGCGGGAGCGGGCAGGCGAATCATCATGCACGGGATGCATTCGGTCGTGGACTGGCTCGGCTTCGCGGTCTGGGAAGACGGGGTGCTCATCAGATCGCTGAGCCTGTCGCCCGGCGGCGGCATCCAGGAGAACATCGGCACGCCCTACGACTTCGAGCTGCCGTACTGGACAGGCGAGCACCCCGTGAAGCCCGTACCAGGCTGGCCCAACCAGGGACCGTACCCGCTGCCGTTCCATCCCCTTGAACTGGGCGAGGAAGCCCTGCGCGCGCTGTTCGGTTTCGTCATTGAGGGCCGTCCCAAGTCGAACGACATCGATACGGAAGCTGTTCATCTACACGGCTTCCGCGTGACCGACCCGTCCGGCGAGGAACAGGCCGCGCGTGAAGCCATGTACGCGCAGGCACTACGCGCCATGGGCCCGCCGCAGAGGTTCCGAATGGGACCGGACGGGACGTGGCACGAGGTCAGCCTCGACAGCTTCTGATTGCCTGTCCGTCGGTCGGCAGAGTGTCACGCAGGTCCTGATACCGATCTGTCGCGCAGGTCATGAGACCGGACAACGTCTCTGCCCTGCCGATGTGAGAACTTTCTGTACGAGATCAAGGCGGCCCGCGTCGCGGGCCGCTCGCGCCGCCGAACCTGGGCCGGGCCGATGGCCCGCCGCCGCGCCTCTGGCCTTCGGCCGACAGCGCGTCGGTGTTAGCCCGCCGGCGGCGCGACATACGACGAAGCCCCGGGCCGCCATGGGTAGTGGCAGATCCGGGGCTCGATGTCGGGCGGGACAAGGGCAGTGCCTCCGGCGGGGTCCTCGGGCACTCCGGGATGGTTGGTGCCATCCCGACGACCTCCGTCCGGGCAGAGCCGAGCGGGTGGGGCCTGACCGGTCAAGGT
>NZ_JAGPYL010000096.1:0-24699 GCF_018070095.1 Micromonospora sp. U56 | reverse complement strand
AGGTCTCCGTGCTGATGGTCTTCTTCGTCGATGAACCATCTACCGGAGACCTCACTATTTATCGGTCACCGCCACGCCGAAACTTCCTCACTCCTGCACCCGCAGCCGACTTCGACACAGGCCCTAGGCGCGCGGCGTCATGGGTGCGGCAACAGGCGGAGCTCGGGGACGGGCCGATCGGCAGCATGATGAGCGTCTGCGAAGGGGCCGGTCAGTGGGTGCTGGTTACCGACCTGCCAGGTGACGGGGCGTCACTCGTCGACGGAGACATCGCGGTCGCGGTGGTCAGCACCATGGGTGACCCCGGTCGCCGCAGGGCAACTGCCGCCCACGAGCTGGGCCATCTAATTATCGGCGACGAGTATTCGAGCGACCTCGGCGTCAGCACCTCCCGAGCGGATCGGGAAGCGGCGATCGACGCCTTCGCCGCCGAGCTGCTGCTGCCCGTGCAGGCAGTTGCCGCCGGGTGCGGGGCTGGTCCGGTGACCCGGGATCGGCTGGTGGAGTTCGCCGCGCGGTACCGGACCTCCTGGCTGTTGGCGCTGCGTCAGGCCGAGCGGGCCGGTGTGATCGACGGTTCGACCCGACGATGCTGGAGTGAGCCACGGCCCACCCGGGCGGAATTCATGGAGGCGTCGGGGTGGACTCCACAGCCTGACCTTGACTCGGTGCGGGTGCCGCCGATGTACGCGCATGCCGTGATGGAGGCTTGGCGGGCAAACCGCATCACCCGCTCTCGGGCGCTGCAGCTGATGCACGGCCAGATCGTCGATGCGGACCTGCCGGTGAACGACGACTTGGAGATGGAGCCGTGACTGTGTCGGGTCCGCCGGTGCCCCTCCTGGTCCTGGACACGATGGTGCTCAACCACTTCACCCTCGCCGACCGGTTGGATGTCCTCCAGGATCTGCTGATCGACGCGGACTGCTGGACGACGCAGGTCGTCATCGAGGAATTGAGGGCGGGGGCGATCACCGTCCCCACGGGATGCGAATGTTTGCAAGTGGAGTCATGACCGTTCGGGTGGTGGCGACGAGATCAACTCCGGTGCACTCTGGCCGTTGTGAAGGCCTTCGTGGGAGTGACGGACGAGAAGTGGTACCGCTTCCTGGCGGCCCGCCCCGGCCTGAACGAGGTCAACTTCTGGCGCCCGTCAGGAGGCGGATTCCGTGCACTCACCCCTGGCGAGCCCTTCTTCTTCAAGGCTCACTATCCCCTCAACCGGGTCATCGGTGGCGGCTTCTTCAGTGGCTTCACTCAGTTGCGGATCTCGGAAGCCTGGGAGCTGTTCGGCGAAGCCAACGGCGTCGCCAGCCTCGATGAGATGCGTCGTAGCGTCGGCCGGTACCGCAAGCAGGCGATCGGCCTCGATGAAGACCCGGTCATCGGGTGCATCTTTGTCCGCGATACCACGTTCTTCCCGAACGAGTCCACCGTTGCGGCGCCGCCTGGATTCGCGTCGAACGTCGTGCAGGGAAAGACCTATGATCTTGCCGACGGGCTCTCGGCCGATTACTTCGACCTGTTGATCCACCGCCTGATCGGTACGACGGTCGAGCTTGATCTGAGCGAGCCCTGGCACCGTCCGGGACCGGTGTACGGCGATCCCAGGCTGGTGCCGCAGCGCCTCGGTCAGCAGTCGTTCAAGGCTGTGGTCCTCGGGGCCTACGGTCGGCGCTGCGCCATCACCGGTAACAAGGTCCAGCCGGTGTTGCAGGCGGCTCACATCCGGCCGCTTCCAATGGGCGGCGAGCACCGCCTGGACAACGGTCTGCTCCTCAAGTCGGACGTCCACATCCTCTTCGACAGGGGCTATCTGGGGGTGGACCCGAAGCATCGGCTGATGGTCAGCCCACGGCTGCGCAGCGAGTTCGGCAACGGCGACCAGTTTTACTCCAAGGCCGGAACGCAGATAGCCCTTCCAGAGCGGCGTGGCGACCGGCCGAATGGTGAGTTCCTGGAGTGGCATCTCGATACGGTGTTCAAGGCCGCCTGAGAATCTTCACGGCTCTCGTACCCGGCGACCTCGGCTGCCGGCCCGGGAACCCGTCAGGCTCGCGCACCTCTGACCGGCTCGGCCACCACAGCTGGTGTGGCCGCGGCCAGCGCCGGAGCGTTGACAGTGGCCGCGCCACTTGTGCTGATGGCTGTCGCGGTCGGCTTCAGCGCCTATGCTGATCAGCAACGCCAGAAGGCGCTCGAGCGCATCACCGACCTCCTGGAACAGTTGCAGGAACACAACCTCGAGAGCGAACGCAGCGCGTTGGACGGTTGTCGTGACGCGATCGACAAGGCGACGTCGGTTTTCCTCGACCAGGGCAGAATCGGCCTGTCGTTAGGACTGGATTCCTCGTCGTACGCGATCAACACGGCGATCGAAGGAACCAAGCATCGGCTCAGAAAATGGCAAAATGCGCTAGCTGCCCTGCCCGACGGCCCGGTTGAAGTCGCTGCGTTGACGAAGTCGTTCCCCGGTATCAACGAGGATGGCGGCGCGTTCCGGACACACGTGGAGTTTGCGAGACTCGCCATTGCTCTCAAACGCCGAGTGCTCGTGCTTCAAGCAGTAGAACACGCTCAAGAGGCGGGAACGACCAATCCGTTCAAGAGCTTCATTGGAACCTTGCAGGACGACGAGCGTCGCATCGACGAGTTGGAATCAGGCATCAGCTCGGTCCTGCTTCGACTATCGACCCTCGAGTTGAAGCGTCCCGGCGGTTTCCTAAGCATCATGTTCACGCAGGGCGAGGTCGACGACCTGCTCGAAGCCGCATATCGCCTTCGCGCCTTGGGCGATGGCCTCAACGTGGGAACCCACCAAGCTGACGTTGCGATTGAGATCGAACGAAGCCGCGACGGATCGCTCGTAGTGTTCCCTGCAGTCGCTGCCTGACCGGACGCTCGACGTACTCGAGATCCCCGCGACCGAAGAGCCTTCTCCGTGACGATCACTGACCAGGGCCGGAGGGTGATCGCCTCTGCCAACATGGCGGGGGAGGAGGTCGGCGAGCAGCTGTTCGGCTGGCTGACGCCAGGGCCGTGACTATGGGAGCTGGCCGAGAGGTAACGCGGACCAATGAGCGAAATGCCGGCATGCCAGCGCGCGACGCCCCGCCAGTAATCAGGGAGCAGGACGTGCTGTGCCGTCGGGGCATGGCCCGGCAAGGGCGCGGGTAGGCGGCAGGCATGACTGGATTGGTTGCGCACCTGCATGGCGGACCACTCGACGGGGTGGACCGGCAACTGGCCGGCGCCACCGACGAATTCGTGGAGTTCACCCATGAATCCCGTGACGGCACCTGGTACGTGGAGTACCGCAGGGTTCGCCGCGACGATGACGGATGGCATTACGAGGCGACCGGCGTGATGGAAAAACAGGACGAAGAGTAAGCAGTAGTTAAAAAGCGTCACCCCCTTCGCCGGGTGGTTGTTAAGCGTCGGCGCGGGTAGACAGCAGCGCCAGCCCGGGCAGCGACCACCGCGATCGTGGTCGCGGCTGACCACTGTCTGCTGGCCGCCGCGCTTGGGGGTCGCTGACTGATGTACGGGGAGGTCGTGGAGCTGAGGGTCCACGGGGTGGCAGGCACCGGGGCCGGTCAGATGCTCGGTTGCCAGGACGTCCGTCAGGTGGCCGGCGACCGCCGAGCCGGCTTCTACCGCCCCCGAGCGCAATCCCGGCATACCTCCGGTCCGGGTGGGACCGTGCTGGAGGCGTACCAGTGGAGCGAGCTGCCCTCGGGCACCGCGGGGCGGACGCTGTCCCTGGTCTTTCTCCTGCCGTTCATGCTGAGCAATATGACCTTCTGGATGCGTCCAGCGGGCGGGGGCTTGCAGTCCGGCGTCACGGCGCTGTGCCGGCTCCTCGGGCTCACCCTGACGCTGCTGTACGCGCTGACGGCAGCCGGGGTTGCCCTCGACCTCCTGGGCTGGACGTGCCTGGGCTCGTCCCGCTGTCTCGCCGGGCGGGGCTGGCTGTCCTGGCTGGCCGGCCGACCGGTCGGTCTGCGCCTGGCGCTGCTGGCCCTGGTGCCGTTCGCCGCGGTGGCACTGGTGTGGTGGCTCAGCGCACGACAGGCTCGCTCGTATGGAGCCTTCCGGTTGCAGACGGCAGATCCGCAGGATGACCAGCTCACGGCGTTGGACCGGTGGGACGTTTCGCCGACGGCGAAGCGGCTTCGCGCGATCCACGTCGCCGCTGCTCTCGTCACGCTGGACCTCGTGCTGCTCGCCGCACGCGCCGCCGCCGGGACGTCCGTGGCGGTGGTCGTGCTGTCCGCGCTCACCGGAGCGCTGCTGGCCGCGTGTGTCGTGCTGCTCTGCGTCCCGGGCCTACTGGACCCGACTTCGACCGCCAGCACCACGGATCGGATGCCGGTGGTGCTGCACGTCGTAGCCGGCGGCCTGACGGTCGCGACGCTCGGGGCCGTCGCCACGGAAGCGGTCCGCTGGCCGCGGTCGAACGGGCTGCCCAGGTACGACGACATCGTCGCCATCGTCTTCGTCGCTCAGACGGCGCTGCTCGTCGCGCTCGCCGTACTGGTGCTGTGGCGTCCTGGCGGCCGGGACCGCCGGCCGGCGCTGCTGCACGGGTTGGGCGCCGTCGTCGTCGCCACAGTCGCGGCGGGCCTGGCCGGGGCCCTTTCCGGCGAGTTGGTCTACCGTGCGGCGTCCCTGCTCAGCGGGCCGACGTTCGTGCTGCGGCCCAGCGACCCGGCGCTGCCAGCGCCGGCGTACCGGTGGGCGATCGTGGCCTTCTTCCTGACCACGATCGCCGGCGCGGCGGCGTGGGCCATCATCATCCGGTCGGCTCGCGCGGACCGTCGGCGGACCGCGGCGGCCATCGTGGCCCGGGACTACCCAGCTCCTCCTCCGGAAGCGGCCACTCAGGTGCAACGAGTGCGGAAAGCGGTGCTCCGGGCTTCTCTCACCGAGCAGCTGGGCGCACTTGGCATTGCCTACGCGTGCCTGACCGTGATCGGGCTCGCGGCCGGCGTGCTGGCTCTTCTGGGCTTGGAGCCCGGCGCGCTGGTGCAGGGCCACCTCGGCGTGCCGAGTGGGGCGGTGAGCGTGGCGATGGCCATCAGCAGCTACATGATCCTCGCGGTCGTCGGCGGGCTCCTGCTGGGCGGGCTGTTCCCGCACGAGACGGCGGGGTTTCGCCGCTACGGCGGAGTGCTGTGGGACATCGGCACCTTCTGGCCCCGCGCGGCCCACCCGTTCGCGCCGCCCTGCTACACCGACCGCGCGGTGCCCGAGCTGACGGATCGGATCTGCCGGCTGGCGCGGCGCTACGACGGGGTGGTGCTCAGCGGGCACAGCCACGGGTCGGTCATTTTGGCCGCAACCGTGCTGCGACTGCCCGCGGACGTGCGGCGACGAGTCGCGCTGCTCACCTACGCCTCGCCCCTCAAGCGACTCTACGCCCAGCTCCACCCCGCGTATTTCGGCGAGCCCGTGCTGCACGAGATCGGCGACCGGATCGGGTGGCGATGGCTGAACCTGTGGAGTGACACCGACCCCATCGGCGGTTGGATCTTCTCCGGGCATCGGCCCGGGGACCCGCCCCTGCGCCCCCCGCCCGCCGCGTTGGTGGACCGCCGCCTACGCGACCCCGAAAACGTGCTGGCACAGCCGGGGAAGAGCGCCCCGCTACAGGTGAAGGGGCACATGCCAGATGAATCGGACGATCGGTACGCCGCGGCAGTCCGTGAGTTGGCAGACCGGCTGCGAGCAGACTCGGAGCAGCCGGGTAGCTGGCCGGACCGTTGGGCCGCGTGACGGCGGGGGCGAGGGGCACCGCCTTGAACTTGGGCTTGCAGCGACTCATGTGCACCGTGTTCAAGGCCGCCGTCCGCCGAGGTTCTCCCATACGCGATCCTGCTCGTGGACCACTTCCACATCGTGCAACTGGCCGATCGGGCGTCATCGAAGTCCGCCGCCGCATGACCGCG
This sequence comes from Micromonospora sp. U56, assembly GCF_018070095.1. Lineage (NCBI taxonomy): Bacteria > Bacillati > Actinomycetota > Actinomycetes > Micromonosporales > Micromonosporaceae > Micromonospora > Micromonospora sp. U56. The sequence goes on along the minus strand of NZ_JAGPYL010000096.1, from coordinate 18,748 downwards.
ACCCACCGCGGTCGTCGCGGCCGAGCCAGCGACCCCGAATGGCAACGGCAACCGGCTCACCCGCTCCGCCGCCCGGATGCATGCCCGGCACGTCGGCCGCCTCGCCGACACCCTCAGCAACCTGCCCGCCGGCATCGGCGCACCGATCCTGGCCGCGTGGAACGCCAAGGAAGACCAACCGCATCATCAAGACCACCGCCCGCAACGCCTCCGCTTCCGCGACCCCGAAACCAGCGCCTCCGCACCCGCTGGGCCACACCCGACGCCACCGCAGACACCTCAACCCCGCCCAAATTCGAGGCCCGCAAGGCCCGGCGGGTGAGGACCTTCGGCCCTGCGCGGAGGCGCCTCCGGAACGAAAAGGTGGAAGGCGGACGGGCCCCGCAACCGGGGGCCTGGAAACGGTGAGTCGGAGGTGGCCGGGATGCGTGGCATTCGCAAGGGCGTTGTGGTTCTAGGAACGGTCCTGGTCGTCTTGCTGGCCGTCCCTGCGGCGGCCTCTGCCGACATGGGCAGCCGCGGCGCGGACTTCGGCGGACACGTGGCGACCTGCGCGCAGGACATGGGCTTCGACGGGCAGCACAACCCGGGCATGCACCAGGGGTACGCCAACTGGGACATGACCCACATGGGCTGACCCGCCCTGACGACGGCGGCGCCGCGGCCACCCGGCCGTGGCACCGTCGTCGTTGTACCTGCCGGGACATCCACGGTGGCGAGATCTGCATGCTCGTGACGAACAGCTTCTTCACCGCGGGCGACGGCGGAAGGCCGTATCAGGGGCCGACTCGCACGTACGGTTCGGCGAGCGGCCTGGGGAAGCGGACCGGGAGCAATCCCGGCACCGCACCCCAGGCCGACTCAACCCGATGTCACGGTGCCTGGTAGGTGACGGGTCGTCCTTGCTCCTTCCAAGCCTTCACTCCACCCTCGAGGTGCGCAATATCGGTGTAGCCGAGACTCTGCAGGGCTTGGACGGCCAGCGCGGAGCGACCGCTGGACGCGCAGTAGAGGATCGTCCGGCCCGAGGGGTCGAATTCTGGGCGGTGGTACGGGCTTGCTGGGTCGGCCCAGAACTCCAACATCCCTCGAGGGGCCGCAACCGCGCCGGGGATGGATCCGTCGCGCCGCACCTCGTCGGGCTCACGGATGTCGACGAGCGTCACCGAGTCGCCCTCGAGCTCGCGCGCGACCTCCTCCACCGACAGGTTGCTGATCTCGCTCTTGGCCTGCGCCACCAACTGTTGAGCCGTGATCGCCATGGTCGTGCCCTTCTTCCAGGGGCTTTCCATCTCCAGTTGATCGGGCCGACGGCGCCAGCACATCCGTGGTGAGTACGGAAGGACCCTCCGTAGGGACGATGGATCGGACGCGGGGGGTGCGACATCGTTAGCGCATGCAGCCCGAGCCCGATGCTCTCCGCGGCACGCTGCGCCATGCCGGGGTGACCGCACGGGAGCTCGACGTGTTCTGGCTCGTCGGAGATCGTCTGCAGAACAGGGAGATCGCGGAGAGCCTGCACGTCTCGGAACGGACCGTGGAGAGTCACGTGTCGTCCCTGCTGCGCAAGCTCGGCGGGACCAATCGGCTGTCACTGGTCGATGCGGCCGTGCGACTGCGGAATCGACGGGTCTCAGGTGGCGCCCTGCCCAGGCCGCTGTCCTCGTTCGTGGGTCGTGGCACGGAGACCCACGACCTGCTCCGGCTGGTTCCCGTGCACCGGCTGGTGACGCTGACCGGCCCCGCCGGTGCCGGTAAGACCCGGCTGGCGCTGCACCTCGCCACCTGCCTGGACGCTCTGCCACCTGCGGTGCTGGTCGACCTCGCGACCGTCGCGCCCGGAGCAGACGTGGAGTGTGTCTTCGCGGATGCCCTGGGAGTCGCCGGGGAGGGGCGGCGGGTGCGTGCCCAGCTCCGTGAGGCGCTCGCCGAGGGGCCGCACTGGCTGGTGGTCGACAACTGCGAGCACGTGGCACATTCGACGGCGGCCCTGCTGGCCGACCTGCTCACCACGACGGCTGAGTTGAGCGTGCTCGCGACCAGCCACGGTCCCCTGAATGTTGCGGGGGAGGTTGTCTACGAACTCTCGCCGCTTCCGCTGCCCCCGGAGGCCGACGACCCGTCGGTCGTGCTGAGCGCTGCGTCCGGCCGACTCTTCGCCGATCGCGCGGCGACCGCGATCCCCGGGTTCACGGTCACCGCGCACAATGCCCGTGCTGTCGCCGCGGTCTGCCGCGGGCTCGACGGACTGCCGCTGGCCATCGAGCTCGCGGCCGCCAGGCTCCGCGTCTTCTCGCCCGCGGAACTCCTCTCACACCTGCACGACCGGCTCGCCCTGCTGACCAACGGGGCGCACGGCATGCCGAGCCGGCACCGCACGCTCGAGGCCGCCCTGCAGTGGAGCTACGATCTCCTCGACGACGACGAGCGGCTTCTGTTCGAACGCTGCTCCGTCTTTCCTGGAGACTTCGAATACGACAGCGTCGTGGACGTCCTCGCCTATCCGCCGCTGCGGCGGGCAGACCTGGCCCGGCTCTTTCCCCGCCTGCTCGACCGGTCGCTGGTGTCCAGCCACCGCGAGGGCCAGACCACCAGCTATCGCATGCTCGACAGTATCCGGCACTTCGCTGACTCACGGCTCGCGCTGCGCGGTGAGCACGAAATCCTCCACGAACATCATGCTCTCCACCATCTCCGCCGCGGCGCGGCGACACTCGCCGACCTTCAAGGAGCGGACCAGGTCGGCGCGCTCGTGTGGTTCGACCGTCGCTGGCCAGACCTGCGGGCCGCGATGCACTGGGCGCTCGAACGCGAGAAGACCGAGCCCGCCTGGGAGTTCCTCGCGGGCATCGGGACCGGGTGGGAGATCCTCGGCGTCCGCGGTGAGCTGTTCGACTGGCTGAACGTGCTGCTCGACCGTCCGCTGCCCCCGGCACCTCTCGGCGTGCGGGCAGCGGTCACTGTCGCCTTCCTGCTGTGCTACCAGGACACCCGGCTGGCGCTGACCTACGCCCAGCACGCGTATGACGAAGCCCAGCAGACCGGCGCCGACGACCACGACCTGGCGTTGGCAAGCCTGTCACTGGGCTGGGCGACGATGCACAACCGGCAGTATCCGTCCGCCATCGGCCATTTCCGGCAGGCGGTGGCGGAGTTCCTTCGGCTCGCCGACGACTGGCATCATGCACTCGCACTTCAGGGCCTCGGTGACGCTGTGCAGGATCCCGAGGTGCGCCTGGCGCATCTCGCCCGCAGCGCCGAACTGTTCGGTCGGATGCGCGACCACGTCAAGCGCGCCAACTGCCTAAATCAGATGGCCAGTGGCAGTATCGCCGTCCGCGCCCACCTCGACGAAGCGCAGACGTGGCTGACCGAGGCCCATCGCCTGGCGCAGCTCACAGGAAACCACCACGAGCGGCTGCACGCCGAGATCTTTCGGGCGTGCCTCGACCAATGCCGCGGTCAGCACGAGTTCGCCGGTGCACGGTTCGGCAGGCTGCTCGCCGAGTTCCGGCGTATCGGCGACCGGCGCTGCATGAGCCGTTGTCTGCTGGGCCTCGGGCAGGCCGCCGTGCGCGACGGCGACCATGAGATGGCACGAGGCCACCTCACCGAGTGCATCCTGACCGCCGATGGCACCGGTGATGCGCTCGAGATGGCGGTCGGTCTGCGCCTGCTCGCCGCCTCCTGTCATGCGACCGGCGAGTCGCAGTATGCAGCCCTTCTCTTCGGTGCCGCCGATGAGGCCATCGAACAGCTCAACCCGGCACGCCGCGACGCCCTCGCCGATGATCATGAACTCCGGGTGGCCCTTCGCGACGAACTCGGCCCGGATGCGTTCGCTTCCGCCCTCGCCGACGGGCGGCGAACATCGCTCGATCAATTGCTCGCGCGCTGACGCGGCTGCATCGGGCCAGAGCCGGAGCAGGTCCCAGCGACAGCCTCGTCAGGCCCCGGACAGACGGGTCGCGTAAGGGTCTACGCGAACGGGGCCAGCGTCAGGATCCCGTCCGACAGTTTCGACGACAGTCGGTGAGCTCTGTCGGACCTGCCCGGCATGCTGAAGGCTCCCTCGACCTCGGAAATGTCGCAAGTCGCACGCACCACACATCACCGGGTCGGGTTGCTACCGGAATCCGCGGCTGCCGCCTGATCGCCGTCCGTCTCCGGCGTGTCGACCGCCGGCTCGGGCTGGCCGTTCGCCCGCCCCTCGTCCCGTGCCGGAGAGGCGGGATGGTCGAACCAGGTGTGCGGATGGAACAGGTCGGCGTTGACGGGGCCCACCGTCCGCAGCTTCCTGCTCCACTCCGCGGCGGCCTCGGCGTCTCGCTTGACCTGCTGGGCGGCGCTGATCAGGTCGTCCTTGACGTCCTGCCCGAAGGTTTCGGCCGCCGGGCTGTCGACGAACAGCTCCATGACCGTGATCCACTGCCGGCAGATCCGCTCGGCAGACTCGGCCCGCCGCCGGTGTACGTCGTACTCGCGCTCCACCTTGATGATCTGTTCACCGTACGGTCGGAGGAGTTCCCGCACCTGCTCGTCGAGCTCCACCGAGATCTCGGGTTCGCAGGTGACCAGGGCCTCTGCTCGCCCGAAGGTCCACCGGCCCTGCCTGGCCAGTTCGTTCTGCAGCGCGACCTCGAGCTTGCCGGCCTGCGTCGCTGGGAGGGCGCGGGAGAGCTTCGCCGCGGCGCGTCTGACCCGCTGGCTCGCCTGCGGTGTCCGGGCCTGGGCGTACCAGCTGAGCCGGTCCGCGCCCATCCGATCCGACGACCAGGTGAAGGTGGCGCGGACGATGAAGTGGAAGACGTAGTCCCGAGCCGGCACCGTGAGCGGCCCCGACGCGGTTCGTCGTTCGACGAGCTGGCCGGGTCGGGCTGGTGGGACGGTCGGTGCCGCGGCGGGCTCGGCGTCCTGCAGCGCCGCGAGAAGCTGCTCCCAGCGCATCTTCACCCACTGTCCCGTCCGGACGGTCGCCTTCCAGGTCAGGTCCAGCCCACGCAGCCCCCGTTGGCGCCATCGGGCAGGCGGCTTGGTGCTGGAGGTGTCCGTCATGTCGTCCCCCTGGCAGCCGGGGGCGCGATACCGCGCTCAACAGCGGAAACCCGTCGTCGTTGACGCGTCGATGAACGTGTTAACCACACGCTAACAAGCAGGCCGTCGCCTTCGCGGCGGTCGTGCCGGCCCGGAAGCGTGACACCCAGACAATCTGACAAATGCCGTGAACCGGGGAGATCGCGGCCTCGGCGCACGTTGACCTGCTCGGGTTCGCTCTCCGTCGAGGAGAGGCGCCGCGCCGAGGAGGCGTTCGCGCAGGAACGCGACTGCGTCATCGTGGCGACCAGCACGTTGGAACTGGGCATCGACGTCGGCGACCTGGACCGCGTCATTCAGATCGGTGCGCCACGCAGCGTCGCTGCGTTCCTGCAGCGCATCGGTCGGACCGGTCGGCGGCCGGGCAGCGTCCGTAACTGTCTCTTCCTCGCCCTTGACGGTGACGCGCTGCTGCACGCGGCCGGGTTGCTCAACCTGTGGCAGGAGGGCTGGGTCGAGGCCGTCGTTCCGCCGCCGGAGCCGCGGCACATCGTGGCCCAGCAGATGCTCGCCCTCCGCAGGGCCTGTCGTACCGGATGACCCGGGCCATGCGGGATGTGCTCATCGGCGCCGACCCGAAGGTCGCGCTCACCGCTCGCGCCACGACGAGGTTGACGGCACTTCGCGAGGACGCGGCCGCCACGGTGCACTCGGGGGGCTCCGTGGTGGTCCGGGACAGAGAGGGCGAGGTCCGCTGGTGGACCTGGGCCGGTTTCCGGGCCAACGCCACCCTGATCGCCACCCTGAGCGACCTGGCCGACCCGACGCAGCGGTACGACGACGCCAGCATCCGGCTGCGCGCCGATCTGGATCGGGAGATGTGGCGGGTGGCGACGGCAGACGCAGACCAGCGGATCTGCCTACCTGACGTGACCGAGAAGGCGCTCGCCGGACTCAAGTTCAGCGCCTCCCTACCGCCGCGCCTGGCTGCCGCAACGCTCGCTGTGCGGCTCGCCGACGTCGAGGTAGCCGCCGCGGTCCTCAAGGAACCCGTGCGGTTCGCCTATCTCTGAGCTGCCGGTCGGGGCCGGGGCTCTCCGCAGCAGGGTGCTGGCGTGCGGTGGGGAGCAGTCGCTAGGCGGCGGCGCCGCAGTACACGCACTCGTTGCGCTCGGACCAGTCCTTGCGGTCCAGCGTCCCCGGATCGATCGCCCGGTGCCCGAAGTGCCGGCGTACCGCCATCCGGAACGTCCACAGCGCCTCCGCGAACCGGTGGTACGCCTCGTGCCCAGCGTCGGTGCGCACGTCCTCGCCGGCGCGGATCAGCCGTTGCATGTCGACCAGCCGGTGGAACGCGTCCTCGCCCGCCACCACCAGCTCCGGCGTGCCGGACATCAACAGCCGTTCCCGTTCCTGGTACGCCCCGGACTCGCTCATCGCCCGGGTGGTCGCGGCGCGGTCACCGGCGGCGGTGTTGCGCAGCATGCTGTGCGCGGTGCCCAGCGCGAGCGCGAAGTCGATGCAGGTGCGCCACCGGTCGAGGTCCCGGTCCCGGTCCCGGGTGTCCCGTTCCCGCCGCAGGTCGACCAGGAAGCTGCCGGAGAGCGCGATGACGGCGCCCGCTCCCGTGCTCAGCAACGGCATCCAGTCCATGCCGGACATCGTGCCATCCCCGGGGAAGCAGCCAAGATCGCGCCGTCGCTCCAAAGGCCGGCGGCATCGGGATGTCATCGACCGTTGTGGACGAATTCGGCCGCCGGGGACTTCCCGGGCGCGCCCGCCGGGCCCGACACTATGGGTCGACAGTGATCGATGCCTCGTGATCCGGAGGGCCCGTTGACCACTCTTGTGACCCCGCCCGCCCCGCTCACCCGCCTGCGCCGCCTGGTCGGCACGTTCGCCCTGCTCACCGCCATGGTCGCCGGGGCGCTCGTCGGCCCGTCCGTGCTGACCCCGGCGCTCACCGACTCCGCGTCCGCCGCGGTCTACAGCTCGTGCACGATGACCCGCTGCGCGGACGCCCGCACCGCCCGGTCCGGCTGGGCCGCCAAGGGCTTCCCGACCAGCCGGGGCTGGTACACCTGGAGCGGCGGGCGCTACAACTTCGCCGGCGGCCAGTTCTACAACCGGGAGGGCCAGCTCCCCGCCAACGCCACCTACCACGAGTACGACGTCTACCCCCGAGCGTACGGGGCGCCCCGGGACGCGTACCGGATCGTGGTCAACCGGAGTACCGGGGTCACCTGGTTCTCGCCGGACCACTACGCGAACTTCTACCGGCTCTGAGCAGGCAGCGGTCGGGCCGGGGACCGGCCGGCCCGACCGGAGCGGGGAGGATGACCGGATGGACGCGCCCGACCTGCCACCGTGGCTGGAGCTGACCGCCGATCCCTTCGCCGACCCGACCGCCGGCACGGTCGTCGTGCCGGGGGCCGACGCCCGCCGCCGCGCGGACCTGTTCGGGCTGCTCGCGCAGGCCCTCGACCTGCCCGAGTGGTTCGGGCGCAACTGGGACGCGCTGGCCGACTGCCTGCTCGACCGGGACGACGCCGGCCCGCTCGCCCTGCGCGTCGACGACGCCGAGCAACTCCTCGCCGACGAGCCGCCCGCGCAGTTCGCCACCCTGCTCCAGCTCTGCGACGACGTGTGGTCGCACGGCCGGTACCCGTTCCGGCTCGTCCTGCGCACCACCGGCGACCGGCTGCCCGCGCTGGGCCGCCGGGTCCGGGCCGGGCTCAGTTGGGCTGGTCGAGGATCGCGCTGAAGCGTTCCTCGGCCAGGTCCAGCTGGGCGAAGATGTGTCGCTTCACCGGCGCCGACAGCGGGGTGTCCGGCCGGCTGATCAGGTCGCGGAAGACGGGCACCAGCGGCCGGTACTTCGCCGCGGACCGGGCCACCTTCGGCCCGATGGTGTAGACCACGCCCACCCCGTTGTCGGTGAAGTCGGACACCTTGATCACTCGCGCCCACGGCTCCCGGTCCAGGCTGGCCGCCACGTGCTCCCGGTACTGGGCGTTGCGGTCGCGGTCGGGGTCGTACTCCGGGTTGGTGACCGCGGCGACCAGCCGGGCGACCCGCGGGCCGAAGCGCGCGGCCAGCATGGCCAGCGCCGCCGCCGTCGGGTCGGCGACGCCGGTGCCGGCCAGCTCGCCGGGATGGTCCTCCACCGCGTCGTGCAGCAGGCCGGCGACGATCACGTCCACGTCGCGCACCTGGTAGTGGTGCATCATCCGGATCGCCACCCGCAGCAGGTGGTTGAGGTACGGCTCGCGCACCCGCCGATCGTCGCGGTGCAGCTCGGCGGCGAGGTCGAGGGCGGCGCCGAGCCGCTCTCGCGCGGCCGGGTCGAACGCCCGGATCTCCAGCCGGAACCGTTCCAGCAGGCCGGGTTCGCCGTGGATCTCGGTGATCGCGTGCATCGGCATGGTGGCGAGGTACGGCGGGAACTCCATGCACCACTTATAACCGATCTTCACTACCGGCCCGACCCGGGCGTCGTGTACGCGACCGCTCAGGCGGTGCCGGAGAGCCGCTTGACCAACCGCACGACCGTCCCGTGCGGTGTGCCGTCGATGACCGCCTCGTCCATCAGCCGGCCCCGGCCCCGGCCCCGGCCCCGGCCCGCTCCCCGCCGTCCACGCCGACCTCCCGCCACCCGCCGCTGTCGGCCACCTCGACCTCCAGCCGCCCGGCCCGCAGCCGCCCCCGCACCGTCACCGTGGCGCCCGGGGCGAATTGGTAGCCGTGCTCGATGGCGTTGGCGCAGGCCTCCCCGACTGCGATCAGCACCGCCTCGACGTCCGACGTACCCACCCCGAGCCCGGCCAGCCAGCCCCGCAGCGCCTCCCGGGTGTGAGCCGGCCACGGTGCCGGGCGGCGGCACGGCCGGCACCGGGTGCTGGTCGGCGACGGCACCCTCGACGCGCCCCGGCACCGGTCGACCGGCTGCTCGACCTGCCCGCCCGAAAGTGGGCGGAGCTGGACCTCGACGCGCGGGGACCGGTCCGCCCGGCCGCGCCCGTAACCCACGACCAGGAAGGGAGCGGCGCATGACGTCGGTCGCCAGCCCGCTGCCGGAGCTGCGGTTCGCGCGAGGACGGTCAGGCGGGGGCTGGGCCGAGACTGTCGCGGCGGACGAGTTCGGCGGGAAGCACCTCGACCCGGGGACGGTCGACGGCCGGTTCCAGGGCCAGGGTCATCGCGCGGGCGCCCAGTTCCACCAGGGGCAGCCGGACGGTGGTCAGCGCGGGCGTGACGTCGGCGGCCACCGGTATGTCGTCGAAGCCGACGACGGAGACCTCCTCGGGGACCCGGACGCCCCGGGCGCGCAGCAGGGTCAGCGCGCCCACCGCCATCGAGTCGTTGAGCGCGGCCAGCGCGGTCAGCCCCGGCACCGCCGCCAGCAGCTCGTCGGCGGCACGGGCTCCGCCGTCGCGGGTGAAGTCGGCGTACCGGACCCGCTCCGGCGGCAGCGCGGCACCGAGCCCCTCGGCCACCCCGCCGAGGCGGTCGCTGGTGGTGGTGAGCTCCCGGGGACCGGCGATCACGCCGACCCGGTGGTGCCCCAGCCGGCGCAGCTCCGCGCCGAGCCGGCGCGCGCCGTCGGAGTTGGCCGGCATCACCGCGTCGCCGGGGTGCTCGTGCCGGCCGATCACCGCCACCCGGCCGCCGGTCGCCTCGTGCGCGGCCAGCTTCTCGGTGAGCCGGGCGGTGAAGGCGGGGTCGTGGTAGCCCGAGCCGGCCAGCACGCTGGCGGCGACCTGCTGGCCCCGCAGCATCTCGACGTACTCCAGCTCGCGCTCCGGGTCCCGGTAGCTGTTGCAGATGATGACCAGCCGGCCCCGGTCGGTGGCCACCCGTTGCAGGCCCCGGGTCACCTCGGCGAAGTACGGGTCGGAGACGTCGTGCACCACCACGCCGACCACGCTGCGCTGCGGCCGGGCCAGCAGCTGGGCGTGCACGTTCGGGACGTACCGGAGGTCGGCGACGGCCCGCAGCACGCGCTCGCGCAGCTCGTCGGCGACCGGCTTGCTGCTGCCGTTGATGACCCGGGAGGCGGTGGCGGGGGAGACGCCCGCGCGGCGGGCGACGTCGGCCAGCGTCGCCCATGGCCACCCCCTGCCCGCCTCGGTCCCGCGCCCCGTGGTCGGGCACAGGCTACCGCACGGGCGTCAGGAAAGCCCTTGCCCGTCCAGGCGGCGGGGCGTACCGGCTGCGCGAGTGCGGGGACTTTCCTCCCTCGCCGGTCAGGCGACCAGCCGGGTGGCGTACGCGGCGGCGCACGTGGTCGCCGACCCGGGGGCGGAGAACGTCCCGGCGCCCGGCCCGTCGGCGGTGGGCGGCGTCAGACCAGCGCGGCCAGCCGGGGCACCAGCTCCGCCGGTGCCGGCATCGCGGCGATCTCCCGGCTCACCTGCCCGGCCGCGGTCCGCAGGTCGGCGTCGGTCACCAGGCGGGTCAGCGTCTCGGGGGTGATGTCCCGGGGGCGCAGCGCCAGGCCGGCGCCGCGGCGGGCCACCAGCTCGGCGTTGTGCCGCCGGTCGCCCGGTCCCACCGTGGCCAGCTGCGGCAGCCCGGCGGCGAGGGCGCCGAAGACGCTGCCCGCCCCGCCGTGATGGACCAGGGCCGCGCTCGCCGGCAGGGCCGCGTCGAGGGGGATCCAGTCGACCACCCGTACGTTGCCGGGCAGCGCGCGGGCCGACCGACGGTCCGGCCGGACCAGCACGAACTCCGCGTCCACCCGGGCGGCGGCCGCCACCACGGCGGGCATCGGCCCCTCGTCGCGCGGGCCGGTCAGCGTGCTGCGGCTGACCAGGATCCGGGGCCGCGCGCCCGGCTCGCGCAGCCAGTCCGGCAGGTCACCGCCGCCGACGTAGGAGGCGTACCGCATCGGCCAGCCGTCCTGGTGGGTCACGCTGGGCGGGGCGACGGCGAGAGCGCCGGCGGGCGGCGGCAGCTCGGTCAGGCCGTGCCGGCGTAGCGCGCCGCCGAGCCGGGCGGTGGTGGCGCGGACCAGGTCCCGACCGTCGAAGAGGGCGTTCTCCTGGCGGACCGCCGGCACGCCCAGCCGGGCGGCGGCCACAGCGCCGGCCACCGCGAACGGCTCGTGCAGCACCAGGTCCGGTCGCCACTCGGTGGCCAGCGCGACCACCCGGTCGGTGAGCTGGTCGTTGAGCGCGCCGAAGAGCAGGCCGGCGCCTCGGGTGCCGGCGGTGCCGGCCAGCTCGGCCCGGGCGATCAGCGGGTGGCGCGGCAGGACGCGCAGGGCGATCCGACCGAAGTCGAACCCGGGCGCGACGTCGCGCACCGGCAGGCCGGCGCGCTCGACGGCCAGGCCACCGCCGCCGGTGGCGAGCAGCACCTCGTGGCCGGCGTCGCGCAGCGCGGCGGCGAGCGGCACGAGCGGGAAGACGTGGCCGACCAGCGGCGCGGAGACCACCAGGACACGCATGGGGTCGATCCTAGGGCCAGCCGTCACGGGCCTCGGGCGGGCGCACACCGACCCGCGCGCCGGCGGGCCGCGTCGTCCCGCTCGGACCGATCGACGGCGCGGCCGACCCGGTGCGGCCGGGTGAGCCGGGTCAGCGGGTGGGGAGGGCGGCGGTCACCCGGATCGCCTTGACGATGGCGGGGATGGAGCCGATCAGGAGGACCAGGCCCCAGACGATCGCGACCACCGCGAAGACCAGCGCGCCCACGTCGTCGAGGATGCTCACCACGACGACCGGCACCAGGTTGTGCAGGAACTCCAGCAGCACCGTGCAGAGCAGCGTGGTCAGCGCCAGCAGCACCAGCCCCTTGTTCTGCAGGAAGCGGGGCTGGGCGAGCAGCAGCAGCACCACCCAGACCAGCTTGAGCAGCAGCACCAGGGCGAGCAGCAGGCTCGCCTCGCCGACCGGGAAGAAACCCCACAGCGCCAGGTACGCCAGCGTGCCGAAGGGCGCGGCCAGGAAGAGCGAGACCATGATGGACAGCTCCACGAAGGCGAGTACCAGCATCAGCAGCGACACCAAAATCAGCACGATCGAGAAGACCAGCGTCGCCACGCCCTGCACCCGCCCCTGGACCCGGTCCGGCACCACCAGGCTCAGGCAGAACAGCCCCGTCGTCCAGAGCGCCACCACGTCGATCAGCGCCAGATAGCCGGTGCCCCGACCGGAGGGCTCGTCGACCCGGCCCACCTCGCCGACGTCCACCCCCAGGTCCTGCGCGCCGGCCCGCAGCGAGCCGCCCGCGTCCCCGCCGCCGGTGAGCAGCGACGAGCCCAGCTCCACCCCGACCACCAGCGCCATGGCCAGCAACGCCAGCAGCAGGAACGGCTTGCGCAGCTCACCCACGACGGGCCTCCTCGCGGGTCGGGCCGAGCCACGGCAGGGGGCTTCGGCCGACCACCGTCGGACCCGGCGCGGCGTTCGCTGTCGAGGCCGCCGCGATGCCGGACCGGCCGCCGCGGCCCGACGACGGCCGCAGGGTCAGGATCCGATCGTGACCGCGCACGCCACACCTCCCGCACAGCCGACGGTGATCTCGCTGGCCCGGTCGACGGCGACCTTCGCCACGGCCGTGCCGTCCTCGCCCGGCTCCACCTCGTCGTCCACCGTGAAGCCGGCGTCCCGGGGCGCCGGCGCGGTGACCCGGAACCGGTCCGGGCTGCGCAGCACCAGGGTGCGCAGCCCGTCCGGGTCGGCGACGCGCAGCACGCAGCCGCCGACCACGGTGAGGGTGTCCCCGGTACGGTCGCAGCCGGCCCGCACCGTCGCCGGATCGACCGTGGCGGTGTCGCCGACCAACCGGCCCAGCCAGCGGACGGCGCGGTCGTCCTCCGGGCCGCCCCGGTCGCCCCGACCCGCGCCGACGGCCACCGCGAAGAGCAGCACCAGCAGGACGGCCAGCCCCACCAGCAGCAGCTTGCGTCGCCCGCTCATCGCCGGGCCGCCGCCCCGCCGACCTCGGTGAACCGGATCTGGTCGATCCCGGCGAAGTACCGGTCGAAGGCCTGCGTCTTGCTCACCGCCACCAGGGTCACCTGGTGCGGCCCCTTGCCGAGCCGCAGCGTGCCGACGTCCTCGAAGTCGGTGCGGACCACCTTCGGGGTGAAGCCGAGGAAGGTCCCGCCGACCTGGACGCCGTCGATCTGGAAGATGGTGTTGGCGTAGTCGAACGAGGTGGTGCGGGCGGCGGCGAACCGCCAGACGGCGTCCTTCGGCAGGTCGACGGTCATCGTGACCTGGTCGCCGACGGCCAGGCCCTGGAAGAACAGCTGCCGGTCCTGCGACCAGGTGACCCCGCAGCAGTTCGGCTGGACCACCACCTTCGCCGCGGCGCCGGTCGGCGATTCCACCTTCGCCTGCGCCACCAGGCTCTCCGCCTCCAGCGTGACCACCTGCGGCTCGCCCGGGGCGGGCGCGTCCTCCGGCCGGGTCACCAGCCAGCCCACCACCGCCCCGACCAGCACCACCAGCGCCACGGCCGCGGCGATCCACGGCCAGGGGGCGCGGCGGGGCCGGGTGACGGCGCGGACCTCGTACGTCACCCGGCCGCTGGAGCGGGAGCTCTCCTCCGGCGCGGTGTTCGCCGAGTAGGCGAAGCCGGTCATGTCGTAGCGGCGGGGCGCGGTGCCGGGCGGCACGGCGAGGCGGACCAGGAAGGAGACCGAGCCCTGACCCGGCACCACCCGCTGCGGCTCGGCGACGGTGAACCAGGACCGCTGGCTGCCCTCCCCGGGGGCGACGTCGAAGACCACCGTGTCCGGGGCCGCGCCGGGGTTCGAGACGGTGAAGGTGAGTTCGCCGTGGTTGCCGGTGTCGAGGGTGAACTGCTCGGCGGCGGCGACGACGGCCCATTCGGTGGTCATGACGGCTCCTCTGCGGACGGTCCCGGAGGTGGAAGGGTGCGTGGGGGCGGGACGGAGGCCCGGCCGACCGCCGGGCCGGTGGGCAGCGGCGGCGGGTCGACGGGCGGTTCGGGGTCGGCCGGCGGGCCGGCGGGTTCGGTGGCGCCGAGCAGGACGACCTCGGCGGTCACCGCGGCCGGCTTCTCCGCGGCCACGATCCGGCTGATCAGGGCGAGGGAGCCGGCGGCGGCCGGCGGCACCCGGACCACCAGGTGGAAGGGGCGGTCGACCGGTTCGTCCAGGACGAACCCGGTGACCCCGGTGGCCAGCTCCAGGGCGCTCCGCATCCCGTACGGGGTGCCCCGCCAGCGGGCCAGGTGTGCGCCGTGCGCCACCAGGTCCCGCAGCCGCCCCACCGGCAGCGCCGGCGGCGCTGCCGGGCGGGGCGAGGCGAGCACGTGGTCCATCGCCACCCACCGGGTCAGGTACCCGACGAACCCGTCCGGCGCCCGGTACGGGGCGAACAGCGCGTCGACGTCGGCGAGCACCGCCTCGTCCGGGGCGTGCAGCGCCTCCATCACCTCCAGCAGCGCGAACAGCACGCTGCCGGGGACGCTGGCCCGCTGGTACGCGGCGGGCAGCAGCCGCTCAATCGCCGCTCGGCGCATCCTGCCGCACCACCTCGATGTCGTGCTCGCCGGAGCAGAGCAGCCAGGTGTCGGGGACGGTCACCACGTCGGCGGTGGCCTGGTTGGCGCTGGGCGACCAGTCCACGGCGTCGCCGCTGCGGTACACCCCGCGCTCGCCGCCGGCCAGGATCAGCCGGTCGGTGCCGCCGGTGGCGGCGATCGCGTCGACCGGTACGAAGCGGGACCGGTCCCGTAGCGGCAGCCCGCAGTTGACCATCACCGGCTGCCACTGCGGCTGCGCGGCGAGGGTGTCCAGTCGCACCACCCCGCCGCTCTGGGTGGCCGCCAGCGCGAGGGTGCCGGCGAAGGCCAGGTCACGGCAGGTGCCGCCGATCCAGCCGGCCTGCACCGACTGCCACTTCACGTCCGACTCGAACAGCCGGGTGCGGTGGCAGCCCTGCCCGGGTTTTTTCGGGTCCGGCTCGCCGGCGCCCGACCAGAGCAGGGTGGCCGGGCCGTCGTACTGCACGGCGAGGACCCGGTTGTCCACGTTGGCCAGGCCGACGTGGGTGAAGCTGCCCGGGCGGCCGGCGGCGGTGGAGAGGTAGACGCCGAACCCGGCCTGCGCCGCGACCGCCACGCCGGGGGCGCCCCGCTCCGAGACGAAGGCGCGCACGGCGTAGAAGCCACGGTCGGCGTCGGCCGGGTCGACCAGGATCTGCAACGGCACCGAGCCGGGCAGCAGGGAGACCTCGTACAGGCCGGTGTCGGTGGCCAGCAGCAGCGCGCCCGCGCCGTCCCGGTCGATCCAGGCCACGTCGGAGATGCGGGAGTCCAGGTCGGTCAGGAGCGACCAGTTCTCGCCGAGGTCGGTGCTCAGGTGCACCCGGGAGCCACCGGCGGCCCGGACGGTCACCGCCGCCACCGAGCCGGGGCGGGCGGTCACGCCGGGGCGTACCGGGGCGGGGGCGGGGGACATCCGCACCACCGTCTCGCCCTCGAACCGGCCGGCCGGCTCCCAGCCCGCGCCGGCGTTGGTGGAGCGGAACAACACCTCGCCGCGGCCCGCGTACCAGGTGCGGGCCTGGTACTGGTCGACGGCGAGGGTGCGTACCTCGGCGTCGGGGGCCTCGTCGACCACGAACCGGACCGACTCCACGTAGCGCACGCCCGGCTCGGCGTGCTCCAGCATCCGGTACACGTTGGAGGCCCGCAGCGGCTCGCCGAACGCCCAGCCGGCCGGGTTCAGCGTGGTGGGCAGCGGGCTCAGTGTCTGGTGCTGCCGGTCGTGGATGCGCCGCCGCACCGCCTCGGCGTCCTCCTCCCGGCGCACCACCACCCGGGCCCGGATGGAGACCGCCTTGTAGCGGGCCCAACCGGCCCGGCAGCTCGTGCCGAGGGCGCGGCGCTGGTCCAGGTCCGCCTCGACCCGGCGGCGCGCCTCCTCCACCTCGTGCTCGCGCAGCACCGACACCGGCAGCCGGCCGCCGGGCCGGGCCTCGTCCGGCACGTACGGCACCAGCACCACCTCGACCTCGCCCGGGCGGGCGAAGCTGTAGACCGCGGCCCGGGTGAAGGCCCGCGCCCGGGCCACCGCCCCGGAGCCGGCGGCGAGGATCTCGAAGTCCCGGGCGGTCACCGCCCGCTGCTGGGCGAAGAACTCGTACGGCCCGCGGACCAGCGCCGAGTCCAGCGTCTCCATGTCCCGCCCGCCGCTGGCCGGCTCCGGGTTGTCCGCCCGTACCCCGGGCAGCGGGTCGCGCAGGCTGGTCAGCGTGCCGGCGGCGACGTTGCCGGTGCGCCCGCCGCCGGCCCGGTACCAGAGCCGGATCCCCGCCCCGGCCGGCGGGACGGCCGCCACCGTCACCAGTCCGGAGCCGGCCGCGCCGGTCGCCGCGTGTCCGGTCACCGTCGCCCCGGCCGGCCCGCCGCCGGACGGGCGCAGGTCCAGGGCGGGCGCGAAGGTGACCACCCCCGAACAGCGGTCCACCAGGTACACCTTGGCCTGCGGGCCGACCCCGGCGAAGCTGTCCACCGGCCGCCAGATCTCGTACGTCCGTCCCTCGTGCTCCCGGGCGGCCGCGCCCAGCTCCACCGAGCCCGGCGGCACCTCCACCCCCAGCAGCAGGTCCAGCGGCTCCGTCGTCCGGGCCAGCGGCGCCCGGGCGGCGCGCAGCGCCTGCCCCGGCTGCCCGGTGCCGGTGCCGAGCAGTTCCGCCTCGACCGGCTCGCAGTGGTGCATCCGCACGGTCACCTCGGCCTGCCCGGCGGCCAGCGTCGCCGGCTCGGTGGTGACGAAGACGACCGGCCTCGGGTCGGCGCCGCGCGCCGCGGCGACCCGGGTGCCGGCGGGGATGCGCACCGCGCCGTGGTCGCCGCCGGTACGGGTGAACCGCACGTCCGCCCAGGCCGCCGACGGGGCGTGCCGGGCCACCCCGAGCAGGTTGAGGAACTGCACGTACGCCTTCTCCGGCAGCTGGTTCAGCCGGTAGATCATCACCTCGGTGAGGTGCGCGAACGCCTCCACCAGGGCGATTCCCGGGTCGTGCGCGGACAGGTCCGTCCAGGCCGGGCAGGACTGCCGGATCCGCTCCCGGGCCTCGGCGACGAGGTCGAGGAAGGCACGGTCGTCGAGGTGCGGCACGGGCAGCGTCATGACGGTTCCCCCTCGGCGTGGTCGCGGACCGGCCCGTCGGCCTCCTCGCCGTCGGGGAGCAGGTCGACGGAGAAGACCAGCTGGCCGGGGGAGAGGCTGGCCCGGACCCGGTAGTCGAGCCGGATCACCAGCCGCCACGGGTCGTCCGGGTCCGGTCCGGCGTCGACGTCGATCACCTCGACGCGCGGTTCCCAGCGCCGGATCGCCTGCCGGACGTAGTGGATGGCCAGGCCGGCGGTGGTGTCGTCGTTGGGCGCGAAGACCAGCCGGTGCAGCCGGGAGCCGTACCCGGGGCGCATCAGCCGCTCGCCCGGGGTGGTGGAGAGCAGCAGGTACAGCGCCTGGCGTACCGTCTCGTCGCCCTCGGTCATCGCGAGCCCGCCGGCCGCGGTCAACGCCAGACCCCCGGTGCGGCCGGCGTCGAAGCCGGCGCCCACGAAGCGGAAGGCCCTCATCGGTCCGCCTCCACCAGGCGCTGCCGCGGGTCGCGGACGGTGTGGTGGACCAGGCCCGGCGGGGTGCCGTCGGTCAGCCCGTCCAGGTGCGACAGGACGATCCGGTGCCCGTCGACGCGCAGCCAGTCGCTGTAGCCGACCCGCACCGGCAGCGTCTTCGTGCAGGGCTTCACCGTCGGCCCGTAGTTCGGGCAGGCCACGATGTCCCGCCCCTGCGGGTCGTCGTCGACCAGCACCGGTACGCCGGTGACGGTCACCCAGCGCTGCGACGCCCGGTTGGTCACCCGCCCGTCGTGGTCGCAGGTGATCACGGATTGCAGGTGGATCCAGCGCATCAGCCGCCTCCTGAGCTCTGCCGGGCGAGCGCGGCGGCCCGCTCCCGCGCGGTCGGCGCGTCCTCGGTCGTGTCGGCGTGCAGGAAGTCGACGCTGCGGGCCCGCACCACCATCGCCCGGCCCGGCGCGGAGAGCACCAGGTCGGTGGCGGCGTGCAGGGTGGTCAGCTCCGGCGTCAGCTCCAGGAAGCTGCCGGTGTCGGTGGCGAGTTTCAGGCTGCGCGCCGCGTCGTCCACCACGATCGTCTGGCCGCTGCCGGTACGCACCGACCACCGGCCGGACCGCCCGTCGGCGATGCCCGCGTCGTACGGCTCAACGGCGCCGAAGAGCGACCCGAGGACGATCCCGGCGGCCGGCTCGCCCCCGGGCAGCGCCACCAGCACGGTGTCCTCCGGGTCGGGCAGCGCCACGATCCCCTTGCCGGCCCCGGCGCCGGGGCAGAGCACGGCCAGCCAGCCGGCGTCCAGGTCCCCGTAGGCGGGGAGGGTGAGCCGGACCCGGCCGAGCCGGTCCGGGTCGTCGACGTCGGTGACCGTGCCGAGGGTGACCACCGCGCCGGCGACCGGGGCGGGTGCCGGGGCGGGTGGCGGGACGGTGCTGAACCGGGTGAGGTGGCCGTTGCCGTCGATGGTGTGCACCACCTCGGTCAGCACGTACACCCCGGCGACCGGGTCGGCGACCCCGGCCAGCTCGACGCGGCGGCCGGGCCGCAGCGCCGGGTCGCCCTCGGCGACCCCCTCGGCGGTGACCAGCGCGGCCACCCGGGCGTCCAGGCCGGCCTGGGCGATGGCGGCCAGCTCGTCGTC
>NZ_JAGPYL010000095.1:0-24737 GCF_018070095.1 Micromonospora sp. U56 | reverse complement strand
CGGACCGGGCCGCCGGTCCGGACCCGGTCGCCCGGGTCAGCCGATCAGCGGGCGGAAGGTGCCGAGCGCGACGCTGACCGCGATCGCCGCACCCCCCAGCACGGCCGCCCCGGCGACGAGCAGCCCGTCGGCCACGCCGAACCGCTGCCGGCGGGCGAAGGTGCGCGGGGTGCCGGCGTCGAAGCCCCGGGCGTCCATCGCCACCGCCAGCCGGGTGCCGCGCCGGATCGCCCCGACCAGCAGGGCGAACGCGGTCGACACGAACAGCCGTAGCTTCGCCACCGGGTTGCGCCCGGCGTCCACGCCGCGCGCCCGGCGGGCCATCTCGATCATCTGCCACTCCTGGCCGAGCAACGGGACCAGCCGGAACGCGGCCAGCGTCCCGATGGCGAAGCGGGCCGGCGCCTTCGCGTTCTGCACCAGCGCGTCGGCCAGGTCGGTCGGGTCGGTGGTGGCGAAGACGATCACGCCCGGCAGCGCCACCGCGAGCATCCGCAGCACCAGCCCGAGCGCGGTCACCAGCACCCCCGAGGTGACCAGCAGCGGCCCGGCGTCCAGCAGCACCCGGCCGGACCGGTCGGCGGCGAAGAGCACCAGCGTGACCACGATGCCGGCCGCGGCGGCCAGCAGCGGCAGGGCCCGCCGGGCCAGCACCCGGTACCGGATCCCGAACAGCGGCAGCACGGCCAGCTCCACGGCGATCGCGATGGCCGGGGCGACCGGGTCCAGGGTGGCCACCAGGACGGCCGAGAAGACCAACGCGGCGGCCAGCTTCGCCACCGGGTTGCGCCGGGCCAGCGGCGCGCCGGGCGCCGCGACGGGTTCCAGGCTGATCACGGGCGCCGCCCGGAGTCGCCGTCGGCCGGGTCGGGCCGCCGGCCCAGGGTGACGGTGCGGTCGGCGAGCGCGGCGACGAAGTCCGCGTCGTGGGTGACGGTGACGACGCCGTGCCCGGCGTCGCGCAGCTCGGCGAAGAGGTCGAGCAGCTCCCGCCAGGTGCGCCGGTCCTGGCCGAAGGTCGGCTCGTCGCAGATCAGCAGGCGGGGCGCGGTGGCCAGCGCGGTCGCCACGCTCAGCCGCCGCGCCTCCCCGCCGGAGAGGGTGTACGGGTTCGCCCCGGCCAGCCGGGTCAGCCGCAGCCGGTCCAGCAGGGCGTCCACGGTGGCGCGTACCGCCGGCTCGGACTGGCCGGTCCGGCGGGGGCCGAGCGCCAGCTCGTCGAAGACGGTGGCGGTGACGAACTGGTGCTCCGGGTCCTGGAAGACCGAGCCGATCCGGCGGGCCAGCGCGGGCGCCCGCCAGCGGTGCGGGGGAGTGCGGTCGTCCGCCCCGGCCAGCGCCGCCGTGGCGGTGACCCGGCCGACGCCGGGGCGGAGCAGCCCGCCGAGGAGCAGGGCCAGGGTGGACTTGCCGACGCCGTTGGGCCCGAGCACGGCGAGCGCCTCGCCGGCGCGTACCCGCAGGTCGGTGGGGGCCAGCCGGGGCGGCAGGCCGAGCCGGTCGGCGGTGAGCAACTCCTCGCCGGGCGGCCCGGTGGCGTGCCGGGGCGGGATGGTCCGGCCCGGCACCCAGACTCCCTCGGCGGCCAGTGCCTCGCCGTGCGCGGCGAAGACCGCCTCCGGCGGGCCGTCCGCGCGGACGCCGCCGCCCGGCTCCAGCACCACCACCCGGTCGACCAGCGGCAGCGCCTCGGCGACCCGGTGTTCGACCAGGATCAGGGTGGTGTCGGCGGACAGCGCGCCGGCGACCGCCCGGCGGACCAGGTCCGCGCCGGCCGGGTCGAGGTTGGCGGTCGGCTCGTCGAGCAGCAGCAGGTCGGGGCGCAGGGCGAGCGCGCCGGCCAGGGCCAGGCGCTGCTGCTCGCCGCCGGAGAGCGCCGCGGTGGGCCGGTCCCGGTCGTACGGGAAGCCGACCCGGCGCAACGCCTCGTCCACCCGCGGCCAGATCTCCTCGGCCGGCACCCCCCGGTTCTCCAGCCCGAACGCGACGTCGTCGCCGCTGCGGGCCATCACCAGTTGGGTCTCCGGGTCCTGGAAGACGATGCCGACCCGTTCCCGGTCCTTGCGCGGGTCGAGCCCGTCGATCTCGACGGTGCCCTCCTGCTCGCCGGAGTCCTCGGGCAGCAGCCCGGCCAGTGCCGCCAGCAGGGTGCTCTTGCCCGCCCCGGACGGCCCGAGCAGCAGGACCCGTTCCCCGGCCTCGATCCGCAGGTCCACCCCACGCACGGCCCACGCCTTCCGCCCGGCGTGCCGCCACCCGAACCCGCGCATCAACACCGCGCCCACCCGACCCCCTCCCTACCCAGGCCCACCCGGCTCCCGGCCGGTGATCAAGAGGTTTGCGTCACGACGGTGGCTCCCGTTGACGCAAACCTCTTGATCAACGAAGCGGGGGGCGGTCAGATGGCGGCGCGCTCGCGGCCGGCGGGGAAGCGGTCGAGGACGCCGGTGCGGGCCAGGGCGCGGGTGAGGGCGATGCCGCCCAGGCCGGCGATCGCCAGGGAGCTGACGGCGGTGATCAGGATGTAGGGGAGGCGGAAGCTGCCCCAGGCGGTGTCCGGGTACCAGACGAAGACGTCGTAGAGCGCCGCCGCCAGGCCGGCCAGCGTGGCGGCCAGCAGGGCGACGGGCAGCCGGAAGACGCGGTACCCGAAGGCCGCGAAGGCGAGTTCCGCCGCAGCGGCCTCCAGCGGACCCTGGATGACCAGCGTCCAGCCCCAGCTGCTGCCCAGCGCCACCGAGACCAGCGCGGCGACGGTGAGGGTGAAGAAGGCGGCGCCAGGCTTGCGGATGATCAGACCGCCCAGGACGGCCGGGACCAGCCAGACGCCGTAGATGGCCGCCCGGCCGGGCAGCGGGATCGCGTCGGCGGGGCCGTTCCAGAGCAGGCCCCAGGCCCAGAAGATGATGCCGAAGGCCACCCCGAGCACCGCCGCGATGACGATGTCGATGGTGCGCCACCGGTTGCTGTCGGTGTTGGTCATGTGTGCTCCCAGTCCAAATGATCGAACCAGGAGAAGACGCACGCCGCGCCCGGTGTGGAACCGGACGGCGGCGCGGCTGGAGGTCGACCGAACTCCCTGCGCTGGCATTACCCAGATCAGGTTCGAGGGTCTGCGGGCGGTGCCCGCACTCTCAGCGCTGTGCGCTCCCCTGTCGGATGTGAAGTTGTCTCTTCGACGCTAACAGCTCCGACCCCGCCACCGTCGGCCCGGGTGGACGACCGCCGGGCTGGGTAGGCTGCCGATCATGCGGGTCGAGGCGCGAGGGCTGACGTTCGAGGTACGCACCGGCGGCCCCGAGAGCGGTGAACCCGTCCTCCTGCTGCACGGCTTCCCGCAGCACGGCGGCGAGTGGGACGAGGTGGTCCCGGCGCTGCACGCCGCCGGCCTGCGCACGTACGCGCCGGACCAGCGGGGCTACTCGCCGGGCGCCCGCCCGACCGAGGTGGCCGCCTACCGGCTGCCGGAGCTGGTCGAGGACGCGGTGGCGCTGCTCGACGCGCTGGGCGTCGAGGCGGCCCACGTGGTGGGGCACGACTGGGGCGCGATCGTCGCCTGGGGCCTCGCCGCGGGGCACCCCGAGCGGGTTCGCACCCTGACCGCCGTCTCCGTGCCGCATCCCGCCGCGATGGCGCACGCGCTGGCGAACGACCCGCGGCAGAAGGCGCGCTCGTCGTACATGCTGCTGTTCCGCCAGCCGGGCAAGGCCGAGAAGGTGCTGCTGGCCGCGCGGGCGACCGCCCTGCGCCGGATGCTCTTCAGGTTGGGCGACGCCGAGCGGGTGGCCCGGTACGTCGAGCCGATGCGGGAGCCGGGCGCGCTGACCGGGGCGCTGAACTGGTACCGGGCCATGTCCCGGGCCGACCTGGCGCGGACCGGGCCGGTCGCGGTGCCCACCACCTTCGTCTGGAGCGACCGGGACGTCGCGATCGGCCGGACCGCCGCCGAGGCCTGCGCCGCCCAGGTGACCGGGCCGTACCGGTTCGTCGCGCTCCCCGGCGTCACCCACTGGATCCCCGACGAGGCGCCGGCCCCGCTGGCCGAGGCGATCCTGGCCCGGGTACGCGACCTTGCCTGAGCCCGCCGTGGGCCACCCGACGAGCAGGACCGACGAGCGGAGGAACGCATGACGGTGAGCGCCGAGGCATACCTGGCGGTGGTGACCGAGACGATCGGCCGGGTGGCCGCGAGCCAGCGGGAGGCGGTGGGTCGGGCGGCCGACCTGATCGCCGAGGCGCTGCGCGCCGACGGGGTGGTGCACGCCTTCGGCACCGGCCACTCCGAGGCGCTGGCGATGGAGATCGCCGGCCGGGCCGGTGGGCTGGTGCCGACCAACCGGATCGCGCTGCGCGACCTGGTGCTGCTGGGCGGCGAGCCGGCGAGCATCCTCGGCCCGCACCTGGAGCGCGATCCAGCCGTGGCGCACCGGCTCTACGAGCTGGCCCCGGTCCGCCCGTCGGACATCTTCGTGCTGGCCTCCAACTCCGGCGTCAACGGCGCGATGGTGGAGTTCGCGTCGCTGGTGGTCGAGCGCGGGCACCGGCTGGTGGCGATCACCTCGGCGCAGCACTCGGGCCGGATGGCCTCGCGCCACCCGTCCGGGCGCAAGCTCGCCGACTTCGCCGACGTGGTGCTGGACAACGGCGCCCCGTACGGTGACGCGACCCTGCCGCTGCCCGACGGCGGTGCCGTCGGCGCGGTCTCCTCGATCACCGCGGCCCTGCTCGCCCAGCAGATCGTGGCCGAGACGGTGGCCCGGCTGATCGCGGCGGGGGAGCGGCCCCCGGTCTACCTGTCGGCGAACATCACCGGCGGCGACGAGCACAACGCCGCGCTGGAGGCCCGGTACGCCGGCCGCATCCGCCGAGGTTCCTGAGCCGGTTTCGCGCCACTCCGGTTGGGGCATTGGCGTTGCTGCCGGCGGGGTGAGCCCCGTCGGCAGTACCGTCTCTTCCGGAGGTAGCGCGTGTCGAAGGAATCCGAGAAGCAGCGCTGGCAGCGCAACTTCGCCGATCTGCTCCAGGAGCTGCGCGTCGCACAGACCGGCGTGCAGATCCTCTTCGCCTTCCTGCTGACCCTGCCGTTCAGCAACGGCTTCACCCGGACCAGCGGCTTCCAGAAGGACGTCTACATCGTCTCGCTGCTGTCGGCGGCGGCCGCCACCGCGATGATCATTTCGCCGGTCGCCTTCCACCGCGCGCTGTTCCGCCAGGGCCGCAAGCCGGAGCTGGTGCGCTTCGCGCACCGGATGGCCAGCGCCGGCCTCGCCTTCATGCTGATCTCGATGGTCAGCGCGGTGCTGCTGATCACCGACTTCGTGCTGCAGCGCGAGATCGCATTCGTGCTGAGCGCGCTCACCGGGCTGTGGTTCCTGACCTTCTGGGTCTTCCTGCCGATGGCTCGGCGCAACTGGGGTGAGGACGTCGACGACGACGATGACGCGCCGCAGGTGCTGACCGGCGACTGACCCGGTCACCGGACGGGAAATCCGACGTGCAGGCAACGCTACCCCTGGGTAACACCCGGGGGTAGCGTTGCTCTTGTCGAGCACGTTGACGCATCCGGACCGAGGTTCGAGGGGGCAGCCGTGACCACGACGCACAACAGCCGACCCACCGGGGACGGCGCCGGGCCACTGCCGGCCGAGGCGGGCCAGGTCTCCGAGAAGGAGGCCCGACAGGTCGCCGAGGCGGCCCGGGAAACCGCCTGGGACCGGCCCAGCTTCGGCAAGGAGCTCTTCCTAGGCCGGTTCCGGCCCGACCTGATCCACCCCTGGCCCCGCTCCGACCCGGACGACGACGCGCGGGCCGAGCGGTTCCTCACCGAGCTCGGCGCGTACCTGCGGTCCGAGGTGGACGGCGCGGCGATCGAGCGCGACGCGTCCATCCCGGACGAGGTGTTCCAGGGGCTGGCCCGGCTCGGCGCGTTCGGCATGAAGATCGACCGGAAGTACGGCGGTCTCGGCCTGAGCAACCTGCACTACTGCCGGGCGCTGATGCTGGCCGGCTCGGTCAGCCCGGCGATCGGCGCGCTGCTCTCCGCCCACCAGTCGATCGGCGTGCCGCAGCCGCTGAAGATGTTCGGCACCGACGAGCAGAAGCAGCTCTTCCTGCCCCGGCTGGCCGCCGGGGAGGTCTCCGCGTTCCTGCTCACCGAGCCGGACGTCGGCTCCGACCCGGCCCGCCTGGCCACCATCGCCGAGCCCACCGCCGACGGCACCGGCTACCGGCTCAACGGGGTGAAGCTCTGGGCCACCAACGGCACCGTGGCCACCCTGCTGGTGGTGATGGCCCGGGTGCCGGCCGGCGAGGGGCGGCGCGGCGGCATCACCGCGTTCGTGGTCGACGGCGACAGCGACGGCATCACCGTCGAGCGGCGCAACGCCTTCGTCGGCCTGCGCGGCCTGGAGAACAGCCTCACCCGGTTCCACGACGTCTTCGTGCCCCGGGAGAACGTCATCGGTGGCGAGGGCAAGGGGCTGAAGATCGCCCTGACCACGCTGAACACCGGTCGGCTGTCGCTGCCGGCGATGTGCGTCGGCGCGGGCAAGTGGTCGCTGAACGTGGCCCGGGAGTGGGCCGCCGACCGGGTGCAGTGGGGCCGGCCGGTCGGCGAGCACGAGGCGGTCGCCCAGAAGCTCTCCTTCATCGCCGCCACCACGTACGGCATGGAGACCATGCTCGACCTCTGCTGCCTGCTCGCCGACGACGACCGCAACGACATCCGGATCGAGGCGGCCCTGGTCAAGCTCTACGCCAGCGAGATGGCCTGGAAGATCGCCGACGAGCTGATCCAGATCCGGGGCGGGCGCGGCTACGAGACGGCCGACTCGCTCGCCGCCCGGGGTGAACGCCCGGCCGCGGTCGAGCAGATGCTGCGGGACCTGCGGATCAACCGGATCTTCGAGGGCTCCACCGAGATCATGCACCTGCTCATCGCCCGGGAGGCGGTCGACGCGCACCTCTCGGTCGCCGGCGACATCATCGACCCGGACGCCGGCCTCGGCCGCAAGGCCAGGGCGGGGGCGCGGGCCGGGGCCTTCTACGCCAGGTGGCTGCCCACCCTTGCCGTCGGCAGGGGACAGACCCCCAACGCGTACGGCGAGTTCGGCCCGCTCGCCGGTCACCTGCGGCAGGTGGAGCGGCACTCCCGCAAGCTGGCCCGCTCGACCTTCTACGCGATGTCCCGCTGGCAGGGGAAGATGGAACGCAAGCAGGCCTTCCTCGGCCGGGTGGTGGACATCGGCGCGGAGCTGTTCGCGATGTCCGCGGTCTGCGTGCGGGCGTACGCGGAGCGGGACACCCGCCCGGAGAACGTCGAGCTGGCCGACCTGTTCTGCCGGCAGGCCCGGGTGCGGGTGGAGCAGCTGTTCACCGCGCTGTGGGAGAACACCGACTCCGTCGACGTCGCGGCGGCGAAGCGGATCCTCGCCGGCCGGTACGCCGCCCTGGAGTCCGGCGTGCTCACCCCGCCGGCCGACACCCCCTGGGTGGCGCGCTGGTCACCCGGCCCGTCGACCACTCCCGACGTCCGCCGCCGGATCCCCCGGCAGGGCGGCTGAGCAGGGGGCTGGGCCGTCGCTGAAAGTCAGCGGGCGACGGCCCAGGCCAGTACCGCCGCGAGGATCAGCCCGTTGAGCACAGCGAGCACCAGGTACGCCTGCGGCGGGATCTTGCGACCCTTGCGGACGAAGCTCACCAGGACGGCGGCGTACCCGAGCAGCAGCACGGCGACGACGATCAGGAAGTACAGCACCGCCACACCCTAGCGGCCGCCCCGCAGCCCGAGTCGGCGCAGCTCCAGTGCGGCGAGCGCGTCGACGGTGGCGTCGTCGCCCCGCCGCCACGCCTCCGCCACGTCCGGATCGATCCTGGTCAGCTTGCCCAGGGGCTGCCCGGCGAGGGCGCGCAGCGCCAGCAGGTCCCGCCCGGCCGGGGCGGTGGCGAGCGCCTTCGCCGCGGCGGCCCGGCGCATCCAGCGCACCCGCAGCGGCAGCCAGCCGAGGAGCACCAGGGCGAGCGGGAAGACCAGCACGGCGATGGCGAGGGCCAGGGCGAGCTGGCCGACCAGCTCCTGCTGGTCCCGGCCGGCGTCGGCGACCGCGCGGGCCGCCTCGGCGGCCCGCTCGAAGGGGGCGGTCAGCTCGTCGCCGACCAGCGGCACCCGGCCGACCTTGCCGCCGGCGTCGGCCAGGTTGTCGGCGAGGCCGCCGCCGGCCCCCTCCAGCTTCTGTCCGGGTACGGCGAGTTTCTGCACCAGGTCGTGCACCCACAGGGCGAAGCGGATCGCCGCGTACACCCAGACGACGACGAGCAGGTCGGTGAGGAGCTGGCGGAGGGCGACGGGGAAGCGATCGGCGTAGATCTTCACGCCGGACAGCGTGCCACGACGCGGCGCGGCGGGCACCCCCTGAATCGCCGTCAGGCGGCGCACTTCGGGCAGGTGCCGAAGATCTCCAGGGTGTGGCTGACGTCGGCGAACCCGTGTTGGGCGGCGACCCGCTCGGCCCAGGTCTCCACCGCCGGCCCGGCCACCTCGACGGTGCGGCCGCAGGCCCGGCAGACCAGGTGGTGGTGGTGCCCCTCGCTGCACCGGCGGTAGAGGTGCTCCCCACCGGGCGGGCGCATCACGTCGATCTCGCCCGCGTCGGCAAGGCCCTGCAAGGTGCGGTAGACGGTGGTCAGCCCGACCCGCTCGCCCCGGTCACGGAGCATCGCGTGCAGCTCCTGCGCGCTGTGGAAGCCCTCCACCTCGCCGAGCAGGGAGCTCACCGCCGTGCGCTGCCGCGTGTTCCGCAGCGCCCCCTCGCTCATGATCCCTCCCCGGCGTGGCTCACCGCGTCCGCCACGATGTGCGCCACGTGCTCGTCGACCAGCGCGTACGCGATCTCGCGGCCGCGCCGCGAGCCGCGGACCACCCCCGCCCCGCGCAGCACCCGCAGGTGCTGGGAGACCAGCGGCTGGGGGGCGCCGAGCTTCTCCACCAGCTCGTGCACACACCGTTCACCCTGCGCCAGCTCGCTCACGATCGCCAGCCGGATCGGGGCGGACAGGGCGCGGAGCAGGTCACCCGCGCCCTCGTAGGCCTCGTACCCGTTCGTGCCGGTCACCCTGCAACGGTAACCAATACCACCGACAGCTGCCGGGGCGGCGTCACCGAAGCACGACCTCGTGCGGCTCGGGCGCCGGCGTACCGGCCGGGGTGGACCGCCGGCGCAGCGTCCGCCAGCCGGCGGCGGCGAGCGCGACCACCAGGAACGAGGCGATCGCCAGCAGCACCACCGAGGCGCCCGGGGCGGTGTCGGCGGTGGCCGCCACCCAGACCCCGGACCCGGCCGCGAAGAGGCCGAGCGCCATGGCCGCCGTCATGGTGCTGCGGAAGCCCCGGGTGACCTGCTGCGCGGTGGCCACCGGCACCACCATCAGGGCGCTGATCAGCAGCACCCCGACCGCCCGCATGGCGATGGTGACGGTGACCGCGGTGGCCACCGCCAGCAGCAGGTTCAACGTCCGGACCGGCAGCCCGGCGACCCGGGCGTACTCCTCGTCGTGGCAGACCGCGAAGAGCGCCGGGCGCAGCGCCAGCATGGTGACCAGGATGGCCGCGCCGAGCACCGCGATGGTGATCAGGTCCTGCGGCGAGATGGTGGTCAGCGAGCCGAACAGGTACGCGTTGAGGTTGGCGCTGGTGGCGTCGGAGAGCCCGACGAGCATCACCCCACCGGCGATGCCGCCGTAGAAGAGCAGTGCCAGCGCGAGGTCGCCGGAGGTGCGTCCGCGCGCCCGGACCAGCTCGATGGTGATCGCGCCGAGGGTCGCCACGACCACCGC
Organism: Micromonospora sp. U56; assembly: GCF_018070095.1. NCBI lineage: Bacteria > Bacillati > Actinomycetota > Actinomycetes > Micromonosporales > Micromonosporaceae > Micromonospora > Micromonospora sp. U56. The sequence continues at coordinate 14,906 of NZ_JAGPYL010000095.1, read as the reverse complement.
CACCAGCACCGGGGAGCGGTTGAGCAGCAGCCCGGCGCCGACGCCGGTCAGCGCCACGTGGCCGATGCCGTCGCCGATCAGGGTCAGCCGCCGCTGTACCAGGTAGATGCCGAGCGCCGGGGCGGCCAGGCCGATGACCAGGGCGCCGATCAGCGCGCGCTGCATGTAGGGGTACTGGAAGAGTTCCATGGTCAGCTGCTCCACAGCCCGGCGGGCTCGTCGGGACCGTGCGGGTGCACGTGGTCGTGGTCGGGCTCCGCGTGGTGGCCGGCGGGCTCGGGCACCACGCCGTCGTGGCAGATCCCACCCTGGTGCACCACCACCGCCCGGCTGATCAGCGGTCGCAGCGGGCCCAGCTCGTGGGCGACGAGCAGCACGGTGCCGCCGTCGGCGACGAAGTCACGCAGCGCGGTGGCGAACGCCTCCTGGCTGGCCGCGTCGACCCCGGCGGTCGGCTCGTCGAGCACCAGCAGCTCCGGCCGGCCGGCGAGGGCCCGGGCGATCAGGGTGCGCTGCTGCTGGCCGCCGGAGAGGGTGGCGACCGGATCGGCGGCCCGATCGGCGAGCCCGACGGCGCGCAGCGCCGCGTCGACCGCCTCCCGGTCGGTCCGCCCCGGCGGGCGGAGCACGCCCCGGCGGGCCAGCCGGCCGGAGGCGACCACCTCGCGCACCGTCGCCGGCACGCCGCCGCCGGCGCCGAGCCGCTGCGGGACGTACCCGATGCGCCGCCACTGCCGGAACCGGCGCAGCGGGGTGCCGAAGAGCGCGACGGAGCCGGCGGCCAGGGGGACCAGCCCGAGCACGGCGCGGATCAGGGTGGACTTGCCGGAGCCGTTGGCCCCCAGGACGGCGACCACCTCGCCGGCGGTGACGGTGAGCGAGACGTCACGCAGCACGGGTCGGCCGTCGTAGCCGACCGCCCCGTGCGCGACGGTGATGACGGGTGCGGTCACGAGCAGCTCAACGCCGTCCGCAGGGTCTGCAGGTTGGTGCGCATCACCGAAAGGTAGTCCCCGCCGGAGTCGGTCGACAGCCCTTCGATCGGGTCCAGCACCGCGGTCTTCGCGCCGACCTCCGCCGCGATGGTCTCGGCGACCTTCGGGCTGACCAGGGTCTCGAAGAAGATCGTGGTGGCCCGGTGCTCGCGAGCCTCGGCGGCGACCTCGGCGAGACGCTGCGGGGAGGGCTCGGTGTCGGGGGTGAGGCCGGTGATGCCGACCTGTTCCAGCTGGTAGCGCTCGGTCAGGTAGCTGAAGGCGGTGTGGCTGACCACGATCTCCCGGCGCTGGCAGGTCTTCAGCCCGGCGGCGAACTCGGCGTCGAGCTTCTCCAGCTCGCCGCGGAGCGCCCGGGCCCGGGCGGTGTAGTCGGCGGCCCGCTCCGGGTCGGCCCGGCCGAGCCGCTCGGCGAGCTGGTCGCCGACGGTGGCCAGCCGGGTCGGGTCCAGCCAGAGGTGCGGGTCGAGGCCGCCGCCGGGCTCCTCGGCGTGACCGGCCTCACCCTCGTGCTCGTGGCCGCCGGCCGCCGCGGTCAGCAGGGGCTGCACGGTCGCCACGTCGAAGGCACGATCGGCGGCGTTCTGGTCCACCGCCTCGTCCACGGTCGGCTGGAAGCCCTTGAGGTAGACGACCAGCTCGGCCTCGCTGACCTGCCCGACCTGGCGCGGGTTGAGCTCCAGGTCGTGCGGCTCGGCCCCCGGCTTGGCCAGGTTGCTGACGGCGACCGCGTCGCCGCCGATCCGCTCGGCGAGGAACTGCAACGGGTAGAACGCGGCCACCACGTCGACCCGCTGCGGATCGGCGCCCGCCCCGCCGGACGAGCAGGCGGCGACGCCGCCCAGGGCGAGCAGGGCGGTCGCGGCGGCCAGGGCGCGTGGAGCGGAGCGGATGTTCATGACATCAACTGTCCGTGACAACGGAAATGATTGTCAAAAACGCATGAGTGCATGTCAGAGCAGCTTGGCCAGCGCGACCGCGACCAGCAGGGTCAGCATCACCAGCCGGATCATCCGGGTCTGCGGCGCCTGCACCGGCCAGGTGGTCGCCAGCAGCCAGCTCAGCCCGGCGGCGAGCGCGAGCAGCAGCACGCCGCCCACCGGCCCAGGTGCGAAGAACGCCACCAGCACCACCACCAGGGTGGCGAGGAACACCGACGTCGGGTTGGCCCGGGAGAGCCGGACCAGCAGGGGGCTCTGCGTACGCTGCATCCCACAGACTCTACGAGGAGGACGCCGGTGCTGGTCACCAACCGGTTCGTGGTCGATGTCGATGTCGCCGACGACTTCGTCGCGCGGGCGCACGCGGCCCTCGCCGCGCTCGCCGCCCGCCCCGGCTACCTGCGCGGCGAACTGCTGCGGGCGCTCGACGACCCGGCCCACTGGTGCCTGGTCACCGAGTGGGAGTCGGTCGGGGCGTACCGGCGGGCGCTGGGCGGGTTCGACGTCAAGATCGCCGCGGTGCCGCTGCTCGCCGAGTCGCTCGACGAGCCGTCCGCGTACGAGACGCTGGCCAGCGCCGCCCCGGACGGCGGGGTCGTGGTGGCCACCAGTGATCGGGCCGCGCGTCCGCACCGTTGAGAGACTGGGCACTACCCTGCACTCATGACCGCACCCGGCCCGGCAGCCCCACCGCCGTACCCCGCGACGCCCGGCCGGGACGGCGCCCCGCCGGCCGACCCGGGGGTGCCGGCCCCGCCGCCCGGCCCGGGAGTGGCCCCGCCGTTCGCCGCGCCGCCCACCGAGGGTGGCCGCAAGCGGCTCTGGCTGGGTCTCGGCGTCGGGGCGCTCGCCCTGCTGATCTGCTGCGGCGGGGGCGGGGCGGCCGTGCTCGGCCTGACCGTGAGCAGCTGGCAGGCCAGCGAGGAGCAGGGGCACGCGATCACGGACGCCTACTACGGCGCCCTGGTGCGCAAGGAGTACGGCAAGGCGTACGACGCTCTCTGCGATCAGGCGCAGCGGCGCGAGTCGCGGGCCGAGTTCACCGAGCGGGTGTCCGACGAGCCGGCGGTCGCCGCCTACCGGATCGGCAAGGTCGACCCGAACGCCCTCACCGTGCCGGTGGATGTGACCTTCAGCGGCGGCGTCCAGGACACCCAGCAGGTGACCCTCGAGCCGGACCAGCAGACGGGCGGCCTGGAGGTCTGCGGGGTCAACTGAGCCGTCCGGAGTATTCTGCTGGGCTCGGGACGCCGCTGGTCGTACCGTTGTCCCGAACTGTTCGTTCCGTCCACATCACGTCCCCGCCGACCGCCAGCCGGCGTAGGAGGAAACATGCCAGCCGACCGTATCGACGCCGTCGTCAGCCTCGCGAAGCGCCGAGGCTTCGTCTTCCCCTCCAGCGAGATCTACGGGGGCACCCGGTCGGCGTGGGACTACGGTCCGCTCGGCGTGGAGCTCAAGGAGAACGTCCGCCGGCAGTGGTGGAAGACGATGGTCCAGCAGCGCGACGACGTCGTCGGCCTGGACTCCGCGGTCATCCTGGCCCGCAAGGTGTGGGAGGCCTCCGGCCACATCGCCGAGTTCGTCGACCCGCTCACCGAGTGCCAGTACTGCCACAAGCGGTTCCGCGCCGACCACCTGGAGGAGGCGTACGCCGAGAAGCACGGCAAGCCGCTGACCTCGCTGTCCGAGCTGAACTGCCCGAACTGCGGCAACAAGGGCACCTTCACCGAGCCGAAGATGTTCAACGGCCTGATGAAGACCTACCTCGGCCCGGTGGAGAGCGACGAGGGCCTGCACTACCTGCGCCCGGAGACCGCCCAGGGCATCTTCGTCAACTACAAGAACGTGGAGACGGTCGCCCGCAAGAAGCCGCCGTTCGGCATCGCGCAGACCGGCAAGTCGTTCCGCAACGAGATCACCCCGGGCAACTTCATCTTCCGTACCCGTGAGTTCGAGCAGATGGAGATGGAGTTCTTCGTCGAGCCGGGCACCGACGAGCAGTGGCACGAGTACTGGCTCCAGGAGCGCTGGAACTGGTACCTCGACCTGGGCCTGTCGGCGGAGAACCTGCGCTTCTACGAGCACCCCAAGGAGAAGCTCTCCCACTACTCGAAGCGCACGGTCGACATCGAGTACCGGTTCCAGTTCGGCGGCAGCGAGTTCGCCGAGCTGGAGGGCATCGCCAACCGGACCGACTTCGACCTCTCCACGCACAGCAAGCACTCCGGCGTCGACCTGTCCTACTTCGACCAGACGAAGCAGGAGCGGTGGATGCCGTACGTCATCGAGCCGGCCGCCGGTCTCACCCGCGCGGTGCTGGCGTTCCTGCTGGAGGCGTACGACGAGGACGAGGCCCCGAACACCAAGGGCGGCGTGGACAAGCGCACCGTGATGCGCTTCGATCCGCGGCTGGCGCCGGTCAAGGTGGCGGTGCTGCCGCTGTCCCGCAACGAGGCGCTCTCCCCGAAGGCGAAGGGCCTCGCCGCGCAGCTGCGCAAGCGCTGGGTGGTGGAGTTCGACGACTCGCAGGCCATCGGCCGCCGCTACCGCCGGCAGGACGAGATCGGGACCCCGTTCTGCGTGACCGTCGACTTCGACACCCTGGACGACGACGCGGTGACCGTGCGGAACCGGGACACCATGGCCCAGGAGCGGATCGCCCTGGACCAGGTCGAGCGCTACCTGATCGAGCGCCTGCCCGGCTGCTGACCCGGCACCCGACGGCCCCGCCCCCACCAGGGGCGGGGCCGTCGTCGTCGGTGGCCCATCGGCCGGCGGTTGCGCCCACCCGGTGGTTGAGCCGGGCATGATCTCGTGCGAGCATTCCCGACGTTGAATCTCATCACGGGGGTGTCTGCATGACGCGCGCGTCGCAACAGGACAACGACCACGACCCGAAGCGGCGGCGCCTGCTGCGCCGCGCCGCCACGGTCGCCGCCACCACGGCCGGTGCCGGTGTCGCCGCCGCGGTCGGCATGCCCGGCGCGGCCCAGGCGGCCCCGGGGGAAAACCTGATCATGGGTACGACGAACGACGCCGGCGTGGCGACCACGACGTTGACGTCGTCCGCCGGCTCGGCGCTCAGCGCGCAGGCGGTAGGTGGCGTGCCGCTGCGGCTGGTGCCGAGCTCGGGTCTGTACCCGACCGTGCTCGACTCCGAGGCCGGCACCCTGGCGGTCGACGACCAGGGCGACCTCTTCATCCGGGCGGGCACCGACGCCAACCCCACCAACGGCTGGGCGTGGACCAGCGAGTGGGCCACCACCTCGGTCGCCGTGCCGCCGACCCGGATCCTCGACACCCGCGACGCGAACCTGCGGCGCAACATCGTCTCCGGGTCGCTGGACTCCCTGGGCCGGCTCCAGCCGGGCGTGCCGATCGTGCTCGCCCTCGACCCGTACGTCCGGGACGGCTACGCCATCAAGGGCAACGTCACCGTGGTCGGGATGACGGGCGCCGGTGTGCTCACCGTGTGGGGGAGCGGCACCAAGCCCACCGCGTCCACGGTCAACTGGGCGACCGCCGGCACCATCCTGTCGAACTTCCTCTTCACCGAGCTGGGCGCCATCGGGGCGTACCGCAGCGTGCTGACCCTCCAGGCCACCTCGTCGCCGACCCACGCGATTGTCGACATGACCAGCCTGCTGGTCGGCCACCCGAGCCAGGTGCTGCTCGGCGGTGGGGCGTAGGTGGCCCGGCCCTTCCCGGCCCACCTCGACAGCCGTCCGTCGCAGACCGCCAACCCATCCAACGGGGGAATGAGATGACTTCGTCCGAACCCGACCGCTCCGCCTCGCGGCGTACCGTGCTGCGGCGGGCCGCCGTCACCGGCGGTGCGGCGGTCGCCGCCACCGCCGTCACCGCGGCGAACGCCACCCCGGCGGCCGCCGCCACCGGTGCTCCGCTCGCCATCGGGCTGGCGAACCAGGCCTCCAACGAGACGGTCCTCTACAGCAACGCCCCGGGCGCGACGCTGGTGCTGCAGAACGACAACGGCGCGTCGCTGCACCTCAAGCGACAGGACATCACCAACCCGGCGTGGGGATCGATCTATCCCACCACGGCGGGACTGGCGCACATCACCACGACGTCCACCGGCGCGCCGGTGCGCAACGAGGTCCTCACCACGGCGAACGCGACCATGCTGGTGCCGATCCCGCCGACCCGGGTGCTCGACACCCGCACCGCCGCCGGTCGGGCCCGGCTGCTGGAGGGCGCCAACCAGATCGACTCGCAGGGCCGTGCGGTCGCGGGCGCCTGGCTGCTGGTCCACCTCGACGGCATCGTCAACTACGGCGACGGCCTGATCGGCAACGTCACCGTGGCCAAGACCGAGAAGGGCGGCTTCGCCACGGTCTACGGCCGGGGCGCCGCGCCGGGCGCCTCCACCATCAACTGGTGGGGCGCCGGCCAGCTGCTCTCCAACGGCGTGATCACCCAGGTCGGCGCCTGGTCGACCGCCAACGGCGACTACTACCCGGACACCGTGGCGATCTGGGTGCAGAAGAGCGCCACCGCCGTGATCCTCGACGTCACCGGCCTGCTGGTGTTCCACCCGGAGTCGGCCGTCATCAACAACCCGAAGGGCCTGACGGCCGACTCGGGGACCAGCGGCGTGCGCGCCGACGTGATCAAGACCAACGCGGAGCGCGGCGACCGGGAGGTGCGGTCCGGTGCGTGACCAGGGAACCGAGGAGACCAGCAGCATGACCGAAGAGACCTCCTCACCCACCCGCCGTCGGGTCATCAAGGCCGGCGTCGCGGTGGGCACCGGTGTCGGGGCGGCAGCGGTCGTCGGCTCTCCGGCCAGCGCCGACGTCGGTGACCCGGTGATCCTCGGCGCTGTCAACCACGGCTCCGGCTCGGAGACCCTGCTGATCGGCGGGTCCGCGAGCGGTCCGACCCTCTCCCTTCGGGGCGCCCCGGGGTGGTCGGCGCTCTGGCTCAACAAGGCGACCGACGAGAATCTGCCCCAGGAGATCGCCACCGGATCGTTGGCCCTGACGTCCCGGGACGACATGGTCATCGGTGGCAAGGGTGGCGCGAAGGCGTACGTCAACACCTCGCGGTGGGCGAACCGGACGATGGCCGTCGCGCCGCAGCGGATCCTGGACACCCGCGCGATTTCCACCTACAGCGCGAACATCCTGGCCGGAAGCGCCGGCGTGACCTCGGGCAAGCTCAACGCCGGCAAGATCATCCACCTGACGGTGAAGAACGTCCCACCGGCGCTGGCGGAGAAGGCGACCGCTGCGTACGTCAACATCACCGTGGCGGGCACCGTCTCCGCCGGGGTGCTGACCGCGTACAGCTCGTCGATCGCCAAGCCGCAGACCTCGTCGCTGAACTGGTGGGGGCCGAACCAGATCCTCTCCAACCTGGTCGAGGTGCAGCTCGGCAGCTACAACGGCAACGGGCTGTCGTTCGCGATCCACGTCAACGCGGCCGCGTCCGTCATCGTGGACGTCTCGGGCCTGATCCTGTCCAGACCCGGCACGTACTGACCCGTCCGCCGGTCGCCGTCGCGGTGCGAGTTCGCTCACCATCGCGGCGGTGACCGGCCACCGGACCCCGGGCCACCGCGCCGGACATGGGATTCTTGGGTACGTGACCAGTCCCGCTCCGTCCGTCGCGCTCCGCCCGCTCACCCTCGGGCCGCACCAGGTGTGGCCGCCGGTGGTGCTCGCCCCGATGGCCGGCATCACCAATGTCGGCTTCCGGCAGCTCTGCCGGGAGCAGGGCGGCGGCATCTACGTCTGCGAGATGATCACCACTGTCGCCCTGGTCGAGCGGAACCCGAAGACGCTGCGCATGATCGCCTTCGGCGCCGACGAGCGGCCGCGCAGCCTCCAGCTCTACGGCACCGATCCGGAGATCACCGCCGCCGCGGTGCGGATCGTGGTGGAGCAGGACCTCGCCGACCACATCGACCTGAACTTCGGCTGCCCGGTGCCCAAGGTGACCCGCAAGGGCGGCGGCTCCGCGCTGCCGTGGCGGCGGCGGCTCTTCGCCCGCCTGGTCAGGGCTGCGGTGGACGCCGCCGCACCCGCCGGGGTGCCGGTCACCGTGAAGATGCGCAAGGGCATCGACGACGACCACCTGACGTACGTGGAGGCCGGGCTGGCCGCGCAGGACGCCGGGGTGGCGGCGGTCGCCCTGCATGGGCGTACGGCCGCGCAGCGCTACTCGGGCACCGCCGACTGGGATGCGATCGCCACCTTGAAGCAGGCCCTCGACGTGCCGGTGCTCGGCAACGGCGACATCTGGGAGGCCGACGACGCGCTGCGGATGGTGGCGCACACCGGCGTGGACGGGGTGGTGATCGGCCGAGGCTGCCTGGGCCGGCCGTGGCTCTTCGCCGACCTGGAGGCCGCGTTCGACGGCCGCCCCGAGCGGCGGCTGCCCACCCTCGGCGAGGTCGCGCAGACCATGCGCCGCCACGCCGAGCTGCTGGTCGACCAGTTCACCGCCGGCAGCCGTACCCCGGCCCGGGGTGAGCGGGACGGCTGCACCGACTTCCGCAAGCACGTCGCCTGGTACCTCAAGGGCTTCCCGGTCGGCAGCGAGCTGCGCCGCGAGCTGGCGATGATCGAGAGCCTGGCGCAGCTCGACGACCTGCTCGGCAAGCTGGACCCGACGGAGCCCTTCCCGGTGGCCACGCTCGGTCAGCCGCGCGGTCGCACCAACTCCCCGGGCAAGGTCTTCCTGCCCGACGGCTGGCTGGCCAGCCGGGACGACGACACCGTGCCCGAGGGCGCCGAGCTGGCCGACTCCGGCGGCTGACCGCCGCTGGTCCGCAAGTCGCCCGCCGCTGGTCCGCAAGTCGCCCGAACGCGCACACGACGAAGGGCCGGCCCCCGGGTGGGGGCCGGCCCTTGTCGGTGTTGCCGTGGATCAGGCAGCGGCGGCGTAGCCGCGGGTGGCGATCCAGTCGGCCAGGTTGTCCACGCTCATCCGGTAGGACATCTGGTCGGCGTTCGCCGAGTCGGCGATCGTGACGACGTTCCCGCCGTCGCGGTAGCCGATGACGCTGATGTAGTGGCCACCCTCGAAGGAGTGGGTGGTGCCGTCGGTGTCGGTGGCGGTGCCGGCGATGTTGGCGACCACGGCCCGACCGTCGTCGATGGTGCGGACGACGTCGGCGCGCAGCTTCTCGGTCTCCTTGCGGTCGGCACGGTTGTCGCGGATCTCGACGCTGCGGTAGACCTTCTTGCCGGTCTCCTTGTTCAGCACCGGGGTGATGTCGTTGATGCTGTTGGTGCCGGCCTCGGTGGTGCCCATCTCCTTGGCCATGGTGTCCACGTCGATGTTCTTGCCCTGCACCGACAGGGCGTTGCGGGTGGCCGAGGGGCCGCAGTAGTAGAAGTTCGGCTGGGCCTCGTAGCGCATGGTCAGCTCACGCTCGCCGTGCGACTTGCGGTCGCTCTTCGCCGACGCGGCGCCCTTGTCGGTGGTGGCCGAGTCGGTGTTGGCGGCGGCGAGCGGGCCGGCGACGGCGCCGGTGAAGGCGAGGCCGGCAGCGGTCAGGGCGGTCTTGCGGATCAGATCGGTACGCATGATCGACTGCCTCTCTGTTCGGGGGTACGCGGCACACGCAACAGGGGGCGCGGTGCCGCGGAAAAAGTCAGAAGGGGGATCGACCCGGCGATCGGTGGGACCTGCTCGGGTGTCCGGGGGATGTAACCGGCCCGGGCGGCCGCCCATTCCATCGGGCCGGTCCCGGGATCCGTCCGGCCGGGGGAGCGCCGGAGGTACGCCATGTACAACGACCCCACCCCACCGGCCATTCCGCCACCGAGGCGGCCCCGCCCACCCGACACCGCAGCTCAGACGACCTCTTCCGGACAGACACCGCCCACCCGAAACCGAACATCCGGCCCCGAACCGGCGGCGCGCTCCCCTCCGCCTCGATGATTAAGAAGTTTGCGTCAGAGACACGCCGCCCGACCGACGCAAACTTCTTGATCAACGGCGCGATGCGGCCTCGCGGGGCGTTAGGTGCCGGTAGGGCGATTTGTCCGGAAGGGGGCGGGCGTCGGTGCTGTCGGAGCCGGGCGGCGAATCGCCCGGACCGACGGCGACGGCGGCGTGTCCCTGGAGGTGGCGTACCGCCGGCAGGTCCTCGTGGGTGTTCCCCGGCGATACGCCAGATCCGGGCGTGGGCGGGCGGCTCAGCCCGTGGGGGTCGGCGTGGCGGGTGGGGTGGGGATCCCGGTGGGCGGGGTGTCGGCCGCGTCCCGTTCGGCCGGCCAGGGGATCTCCGGGGCACGGTGGAAGGCGATGCCGGCGGTGGCCCAGCGCGGGCCGTGGCCGGCGAGGCGCTCGCGGAACCTGGCCCAGTCGTGCGTCGTCCGGGGCGACCAGCCCAGCTCGGCGATGGCGGGCAGCCGGGGGAGGAACATGAACTCGATCTCCGCCAGCGTGGTCACGGACTCGGTCCAGAGCGGCGCCTCGACGCCGAGCACCGCGTCGGCCGGAACGCCGGTCACGTGGGTGCCCGGATCCCAGTCGTACGCGCGCCGCACGTCGATCAGCCCGGCCCAGTCGTGCCCGATCGGGGTGTCCGGGGCGTACTTCATGTCCAGGTAGGCGTGGTTGCCGGGGGAGAGGATCAGCCGGGCGCCCCGGCGTACCGCCTCGGCGACCACCAGGTCGTCGCCGTCGGTGCCCCACCACTGGAGCACCCGTCCCTCGGCGTGCCCGGCCGGGGCGATCTGGTGCCAGCCGACCACCGTCTTGCCGGTCCCGGCGACGATCCGCTGCACCCGCTCGACGAAGCCGGTGTACGCGGCACCCTTGACCTTGAACGCCTCGTCGCCGCCGATGTGCAGCCACGGGCCGGGGGTGCGGGCGGCCACCTCGCCGAGCACGTCGGCGACGAAGTCGTACGTCCGCTCGCTGGCCGGGTCGACGTAGCTGAAGCCGACCTCGGTGCCGGTGTACGGCGGCGGCGCGACCCGGTCCGGCGCCAGCTCCGGGTACGCGGTCAGCGCCGCGTTGGTGTGGCCGGGCAGGTCGATCTCGGGAACGACGGTGACGTGCCGGCGGGCGGCGTACCGGACGATCCGCCGGTAGTCCGCGTCGGTGTAGAAACCGCCTGGGCCGCCGTCGACCTCGGTGGCCCCGCCGACGGTGGCCAGCGCGGGCCACGAGTCGACGGCGATCCGCCAGCCCTGGTCGTCGGTGAGGTGCAGGTGCAGGTGGTTGAGCTTGTAGCGGGCCAGGTGGTCGATCACCCGCAGCACGTCGGCGACGCCGAAGAAGTGCCGGGAGACGTCGAGCATCGCGCCCCGGTACGGAAAGCGCGGCCGGTCGACGAGCGCGCCGCCGGGCACCACCCAGCGGGTGGCGACCGGGGACGGGCTCTCGACCGCCGCCGGTAGGAGCTGCCGCAGCGTCTGCACCCCGTGGAACAGGCCCGTGGCGGTGTCGGCGCTGATCCGCACCCCCGTGGGGGTGACGTCCAGGCGGTAGCCCTCGGCGCCCAGCTCTTCCGCGCACGCGCCCGCGCTCGGCGCGTCCTCGGCCGCGGTCCGGGGGCGGGGTACGCCGGCGGGCGGCGTCGCGGCGGCCAGGGTGAGCACCAGCGGGCCGCCGGTGGCGGTGGCCTCGAGCACGACGGGCAGCGGGTACCCGGTGGCCGGTCGCAGCAGCTCGGCGAGTTGTTCGGCCACGTCCCGGGCGTCCGGGTCCGGGCTCACCCGGACGGCCGCGTCGGCGGGGAGGGTGAAGTCGGCCGTCGGGTCGGGCCGGACCTGCTCCGGGGCCGGCACCACGTCGCCCAGTCGGACCGGTGCGGGCGGGGCCAGCAGTTCCCCGGCGGTCAGCTCGGCCGCCCGGGCCAGTTCGGCGGCGGCCGGCCGGTGGGCGGACAGGTCGATTTGACCCGGCGGTTCCCGGTCGGCCCCGGCGCTGGCGGCGGCGCCGGTCTCCGGGCTGGTGGCGGGGGTGGGCGGCACGGCGGCGGCTCCGGGGTGTATTTGCGGCGGATATGGCAAAGGTCAGGTTCAGCAGAACCGGTGCCGTCAAGAGTACGAGGAGACTCGGAATTGCGTGATCCTGCGCGTGGAAGCGTTCCCAGAAACCGCCACGAACGCGGATAGTCGTGATAGCTGTGCCTATTGTCACCGAACGGTCCCAGGCCACCCGATGTTCGCTTAACCTTCGCCCACCGATCGGTGCCGGCACGGGATTACCGGTGGCCTGCCCCGGGGTATGAGGCAGCTGAACCTTCGTTAAGTGTCAATTCCGGCGCGCGTGGGAGGGCTCTGGTGGCAGTGCAAGAGACGGTCGATCACAAGTACGTCTACGACTTCGCCGAGGGCAACAAGGACCTCAAGGACCTGCTCGGTGGCAAAGGGGCCAACCTCGCCGAGATGACCAATCTCGGGCTGCCGGTCCCGCCCGGGTTCATCATCACCACCGAGGCGTGCAAGGCGTACCTGGCCACCGGCGAGGAACCCGCCGGGCTGGCCGGTCAGATCGCCACCCACCTGGAGGCCCTGGAACGCGAGATGGGCCGCCGCCTCGGCGACCCGGACGACCCGCTGCTGGTGTCCGTACGCTCCGGCGCGAAGTTCTCCATGCCCGGCATGATGGAGACCGTCCTCAACGTCGGCCTCAACGACCGCAGCGTGGTCGGGCTCTCCGCCCAGGCCGGCGGCAACGACCGGTTCGCCTGGGACTCGTACCGCCGGCTGATCCAGATGTTCGGCAAGACCGTCTGTGAGGTGCCGGGCGAGGAGTTCGAGCACGCCCTGGACGAGGCCAAGCGCGCCAAGGGCACCACCAACGACCTCGACCTCGACGCCGACGACCTGCGCGGGCTGGTCGACGCGTACAAGAAGATCTTTGTCAAGCACACCGGCCGGGAGTTCCCGCAGGAGCCGCGCGAGCAGCTCGACCTGGCCATCCGTGCGGTCTTCGAGTCGTGGAACGCCGAGCGGGCGGTGGTCTACCGCCGCCAGGAGCGCATCCCGGCCGACCTCGGCACCGCGGTCAACGTGGTCTCCATGGTCTTCGGCAACCTCGGCCCCGACTCCGGCACCGGCGTCGCCTTCACCCGCGACCCGGGCAGCGGCGCCCAGGGCATCTACGGCGACTACCTGGCCAACGCCCAGGGCGAGGACGTCGTCGCCGGCATCCGCAACACCGTGCCGCTGCAGGAGCTGGAGCAGCTCGACAAGAAGTCCTACGACGAGCTGCTCGCGTTCATGGCCCGGCTGGAGGGCCACTACAAGGACCTCTGCGACATCGAGTTCACCATCGAGCGCGGCAAGCTCTGGATGCTCCAGACCCGGGTCGGCAAGCGCACCGCCGCCGCCGCGTTCGTCATCGCCGGGCAGCTCGTCGACGAGGGCCTGATCGACCTGGACGAGGCGCTGCACCGGGTCAACGGCGCGCAGCTGGCGCAGCTGATGTTCCCCCGGTTCCGGCTCGACCACGAGTTCCAGCCGGTCGCCAAGGGCATCGGCGCCTCACCGGGCGCCGCCTCCGGCAAGGTGGTCTTCACCTCCGCGCGGGCGGTCGAGCTGGCCGCCGAGGGGGAGTCGGTGATCCTGGTCCGCCGGGAGACCAACCCGGACGACCTGAACGGCATGATCGCCGCCCAGGGCATCCTCACCTCGCGGGGCGGCAAGACCAGCCACGCCGCCGTGGTGGCCCGGGGCATGGGCAAGACCTGCGTCTCCGGCGCCGACGAGATCGACGTGAACGTGCCGGCGAAGCGCTTCACCGTGGCCGGGCAGACCGTCAACGAGGGCGACATCGTCTCCATCGACGGCACCACCGGCAAGGTGTACCTCGGCGAGGTCCCGGTCATGCCGTCCGAGGTGGTGCAGTACTTCGAGGGCAGCCTCGAGCCGGAGCACGTCGACAACCCGCTGGTCCGGGCCGTACACCGGATCATGAGCCACGCCGACGCCAAGCGGCGGCTGGCGGTCCGGACGAACGCCGACACCGGGGCGGACGCGGCGCGGGCGCGGCGCTTCGGCGCCCAGGGCATCGGCCTGTGCCGCACCGAGCACATGTTCCTCGGCGATCGGCGGGAGCTGGTCGAGCGGCTGATCCTGGCCCGCACCGACGACGAGCGGGAGTCGGCGCTCGCCGCGCTGCTGCCCTTGCAGCGCGACGACTTCAAGGAGATCTTCCGCGAGATGGACGGTCTGCCGGTCACCGTGCGGCTGATCGACCCGCCGCTGCACGAGTTCCTGCCCCCGCTGGAGCAGCTCGCGGTCAACGTCGCCGTCGCCCAGGAGCGCGGCGAGGACGTCGCCAAGGAGGAGGCGCTGCTCGCCGCCGTCCGGCGGATGCACGAGGAGAACCCGATGCTGGGCCTGCGCGGGGTGCGCCTCGGCCTGGTCATCCCGGGCCTGTTCGCGATGCAGGTCCGGGCCATCGCGGAGGCCGCCGTCGCGGTCACCCGCGCCGGCGCGGTCGCCAAGCCGGAGATCATGGTGCCGTTGGTCGGCGCGGTGCAGGAGCTGGAGACGGTACGGGCCGAGGCCGAGAAGATCATCGCCGAGGTGGTCGGGGACAGCGGCGTCGAGGTGCTGATCGGCACCATGATCGAGGTGCCCCGGGCGGCGCTGACCGCCGGGCAGATCGCCGAGGCGGCGCAGTTCTTCTCCTTCGGCACCAACGACCTGACCCAGATGGCCTGGGGCTTCTCCCGCGACGACGTCGAGGGCGCGTTCTTCTGGCGCTACCTGGAGCTGGGCATCTTCGGCATCTCGCCGTTCGAGTCCATCGACCGGGACGGGGTGGGCCGGCTGGTCCGGATCGCCGCGGAGGAGGGTCGGGCGGCCCGGCCGGAGCTGAAGCTCGGCGTCTGCGGCGAGCACGGCGGCGACCCCGACTCGGTGCACTTCTTCCACGAGGTGGGCCTGGACTACGTCTCCTGCTCCCCGTTCCGGGTGCCGGTGGCCCGCCTGGAGGCCGGCCGCGCGGCTGTCGGAACCGTGGGTCT
>NZ_JAGPYL010000094.1:0-24741 GCF_018070095.1 Micromonospora sp. U56 | reverse complement strand
CGGCCGTCGTCGGTCCGGCGGCCGTCGTCGGTCCGGCGGCCGTCGTCGGTCCGGCCGGCGCCGGCCGGGCGGGCCTCGTCCCGGCGGGCAGCGTCCCGGCGGGCGTCGGCGCGGACGCCGGCGGCGGGACGGCGGGGCTGATCAGGGGTGACCGAGGACATCGGGTCTACTCTGGCACGCCGCGCGGGCGGCGGCTGCCCGGCGGCCCCACCTGGCCCCGGCGAGTTCCGTGATCCACCGGTTTCCGGACCGGAATCCGGTCTAGCCTCGGCGCAGGACGCGACCGCAGTCGCGGCACGAAGCGCTGGGAGGAAGCCGTGAACGCTCCGTACCCGCCGCCCCCACCGCCGCCGGCGGCCGGCAAGGACCGCACCACGCTGTGGGGCGTGCTCGGCATCGTCCTGGGCCTGATCTGCTGCGGCATCCTCGGCATCGTCTTCGGTTACCTGTCGATCCGCGACGCGAAGCGCTACGGCCAGTCCCCGGTGCTCGGCTACCTGGCGATCGCCTTCGGCGTGCTCAACATCATCGGTACCGCGATCTGGCGGGCCAGCGGGACGTACCCGCTCTGGGACGACTGAGGGGGCCGACCGTCGCCGGCCGACCCCCTCGGTGTCTCACCCGTCCGCCCAGCGGCGGACGGTGCTGGCACCGACCGCTCAGCGGCCCGCGGTGCTGCTACCGGCCGCTCAGCGGCCGGCCATGATCTCCCGCATCAGCTTGGCGGTCTCGGTCGGCGTCTTGCCGACCTTGACGCCGACGGCCTCCAGGGCCGCCTGCTTCGCCTCGGCGGTGCCCGCCGAGCCGGAGATGATCGCGCCGGCGTGCCCCATGGTCTTGCCGGGGGGCGCGGTGAAGCCGGCGATGTAGCCGACCACCGGCTTGGTGACGTTGGCCTTGATGAACTCGGCGGCCCGCTCCTCGGCGTCGCCGCCGATCTCACCGATCATCACGATGGCGTCGGTCTCCGGGTCGGCCTCGAACGCGGCGAGGGCGTCGATGTGGGTGGTCCCGATGATCGGGTCACCGCCGATGCCGACGCAGGTCGAGAAGCCGATGTCGCGCAGCTCGTACATCATCTGGTAGGTCAGCGTGCCGCTCTTGCTGACCAGGCCGATCCGGCCGGAGCCGGTGATGTCGGCCGGGATGATGCCGGCGTTGGAGGCGCCCGGCGAGGCGATGCCCGGGCAGTTCGGGCCGATGATCCGGGTCTTCTCGCCCTTGCTCACGTTGTACGCCCAGAAGGCGGCGGTGTCGTGCACCGGGACGCCCTCGGTGATCACCACGGCCAGCGCGATCTCGGCGTCGATCGCCTCGACCACGGCGCCCTTGGTGAACTGCGGCGGCACGAAGATGACCGTGACGTCCGCCCCGGTCTCCTTCATCGCGTCCGCGACGGAGGCGAAGACGGGCAGTTCGGTGCCGTCGAAGTCGACCTTCTGGCCCGCCTTGCGCGGGTTGACGCCGCCGACGACGTTGGTGCCGGCGGCGAGCATCCGCCGGGTGTGCTTGGAACCCTCGGAACCGGTCATCCCCTGGACGATGACCTTCGAGTCCTTGGTCAGCCAGATAGCCATGATCAGACCCCCGCAGCTGCCAGCTCGGCGGCCCGCTCGGCCGCGCCGTCCATGGTGTCGACCCGCTGGATCAGCGGGTTGTTCGCGCCGTCGAGAATCGCCCGACCGGCCTCGGCGTTGTTGCCGTCGAGGCGGACGACGAGCGGCTTGGTGGCCTTCTCGCCGCGCTGCTCCAGCAGGGCCAGCGCCTGCACGATGCCGTTGGCGACCGCGTCGCAGGCGGTGATGCCGCCGAAGACGTTGACGAAGACGCTCTTCACCGACGGGTCGGAGAGCACGATCTCCAGGCCGTTCGCCATCACCTCGGCGCTCGCGCCGCCGCCGATGTCGAGGAAGTTGGCCGGCTTGACGTTGCCGTGCCGCTCGCCCGCGTAGGCGACCACGTCGAGCGTGGACATGACCAGGCCCGCGCCGTTGCCGATGATGCCGACCTCGCCGTCGAGCTTGACGTAGTTGAGGTCCTTCTCCTTGGCGGCCTGCTCCAGCGGGTCCACCGCGGCCTGGTCGACCAGGGCCTCGTGGTCCGGGTGCCGGAACCCGGCGTTCTCGTCGAGGGTGATCTTGGCGTCGAGCAGCAGCAGCTTGCCCTCGCCCGTCTTGGCCAGCGGGTTCACCTCGACCAGCGTGGCGTCCTCGGCGACGAAGGCCTTCCACAGGCCCACCGCGACCTCGACGACCTGGTCGGCGACCTCGGCCGGGAAGCCGGCGGCGTCGACGATCTCGCGGGCCTTCGCCTCGTCCACGCCCTTGACGGCGTCGATCGGGGCCTTGACCACCTTGTCGGGGGTCTCTGCGGCGACCTGCTCGATGTCCATGCCGCCGGCGACGCTGGCGATGCAGAGGAAGGTGCGGTTCGCCCGGTCGAGCAGGTACGAGAAGTAGTACTCCTCGGCCACGTCCGCGGTCACCGTGATCATGACCTTGTGGACGGTGTGACCCTTGATGTCCATGCCGAGGATGTCGGTGGCGCGGGCCACCGTCTCCTCGGCGCCCTCGGCCAGCTTGACGCCGCCGGCCTTGCCTCGGCCGCCGACCTTCACCTGCGCCTTGACGACCACCCGACCGCCGAGGCGTTCGGCGATCGCGCGGGCCTCCTCCGGGGTAGTGGCGACGCCGCCGGCGAGCACGGGCAACCCGTGCCGCTCGAACAGGTCCCGCCCCTGGTACTCGTACAGGTCCACGATTGCGCGTCCCGTCCCGTCTCCGCGGCGCGCCCTCGCGCCGCCACCAGCGTTGTGGAAACTCCGTTGACGCCCGTCATCAGTTGAAACGGGCCATCGGCCGCAGCCTAGCGAGATGAGCACCAGCGGCAACCGAGCGGGTGCGCGGTGTGCGGTAATGCACAGCGCGCCGCCCGCGACTCGCCGGTACGCGGACCCGGGCGGCAACCGCCGCGAAGGATGTCGCCGACGACGCGTAACCCCCTGGTGGGGGCATCGTTGAGTCTGATGTCGGAGCGCTGATTCAGCGCGAGGACGGGAGCGGCCGATGCCCTGTCGGTCGAGGGGTGGCGGCGGGGCATCGTGCATAGAAGGGCCGGGCGTGTGAGGGGTGCGTCCGGCCCTTCCCCCGTGCCCGGATCCGACCGGCCCTCCCCAGCGTCGCCGGCAGCTCCCGACCCACTCCAGGTACGCGAAGTGGCGGCATCCACCGGATGCCGCCACGTGTGCGGGACGGAGTCGACCAGGGTGCCGGGCGCGGGCCCGGCGGTTGCGCAGTCGTCAGGCGACGGACTGGGCCACGTTCCCCCGGACCCACTCGACGATCGACTGGGTCGTCGCGCCGGGGGTGAAGATCTTCGCCACGCCGAGCTGCTGCAACTCGGGGATGTCGGCGTCCGGGATGATGCCGCCGCCGAAGACGACGATGTCCCGGGCGTCCCGCTCGGCGAGCAGCTCCAGCACCCGCCGGAAGAGCGTCATGTGCGCCCCGGAGAGTACGGAGAGGCCGACCGCGTCGGCGTCCTCCTGGATGGCGGTCTCCACGATCTGCTCCGGCGTCTGGTGCAGGCCGGTGTAGATGACCTCCATGCCGGCGTCGCGCAGGGCACGCGCGACCACCTTGGCGCCGCGGTCGTGGCCGTCGAGGCCCGGCTTCGCGACGACGACCCGGATACGAGAGCTCATCAGCGCACACCTTTCACGGGCTCCGCGGCTATCACCTGAACGAACGGTAACCCGCCCGGTCGGAGGCGGGAAATCCGGGCCGCACCCCTACCGTCCGGCCGCCCCCCGAGAAAGCCGGACGCCTCCGCCGAACGGTCACTCTGCGCGACGAACGGGCAGTAACGGGGACGGCCATCCGGCGTACCGAGCTATGACAATGATGGACGGAAAGGGACAGAAAGACTCACCGATTCGGCGGTTCCGCTTGTGACCGGCGCGGCGGAGGGCTAACGTGTCCACGGTTGTCATCAGGTCCACCGACGGGTGACGACGCGACCAACGGACGTTCGACCGAGCTTCACCGGACGGCCGGAGATCGCATCGGATCCCCGACAACGGAGGGTGTGCGTGCGCCAGCGCCTGTCGTCTGAGCCCGATAGATATCGCGGCCGCCGTCGCGTACCCACTCCCCCGCGCAGCCGCTACGCGGCAGTCGTCACCACCGCGTTCGTCGGTGCCGGCATCGTCGCGCTGGGCGCGAACGCGCTCCCCGACGCCAAGAGCGTGAGCCCGTCGGTCCTCGACGAGCTCAAGCAGGCCTCGATCACCAGCCAGGACGCGGCGGCCCGCGCCGACGCCGCCGACCGCGCCTCCCGCGACACCAACCGCGACGCCGAGGTCAACGCCGGCGACCAGGACCCGTGGCTGCTGCCCCTGCAGGGCTACGACTTCAACTCCCCGTACGGGATGCGCTGGGGCAAGCTGCACACCGGCATCGACCTGGTCGCCGCCGAGGGCACCCCCTACGTCGCCATCCACTCCGGCACCGTGACCAAGGCCGGCTGGTTCGGCGGGTACGGCTACGCCGTGATCGTCCAGCACGCCGACGGCAGTGAGGCCATCTACGGCCACTCCTCCTCCGTGAACGTCAAGGAGGGGCAGCAGGTCAAGGCGGGCGACCAACTCGGCCTGGTCGGCAACACCGGCCACTCGTACGGCTCCCACCTGCATCTGGAGATCCATGTCAAGGGCGAGCCGCGGGACCCGGTGCCATGGCTCCAGGAGCGCGGAGTGGACATCAAGCTGCAGGTCGAGGCTTATTACAGCGAGGTAGCGGCTTCCTGACGCTCCGTATCGCCTGATGACCGCCCGGATCACCCGATCCGGGCGGTTTTTCGTGCGCGGAAGTCTGCTGGGTCACAGTCAGGACTGTGGGCGACGCCACGGTCACCCAAGATCAGGGATCGGGGCAGAGGCGGCTATTCCGCCACAATGGCGGACAGTTGCCCCGGCGGTCACCCGCGACCCTGCGGTACCCGTACCCACCGCGGACCCGGTCGACACCCAGGATGGGTTGGTCCCAGCCCCCTGAGTGTGAAGGTCAGCCGTGCAGGAAGACACCCCCGCCCAGAACGAGAAGACCGTGGCCGCCCCGGGCCGGCACCGGCTGCGGAAGCGGCGCGGCGGGCGCGCTCTCGTCGTCGGCGCGGTCGCGCTGGTCGGCCTCGGCCTCGCCGGCGCCTCCACCATCGCGTTCGACCGCGACGCCCCCGCCCCCACCGCCGTCTCGCTGGACGCCGCGTCCCGCGCCGAGGACGCCGCCCGCGCCGACCGTTCCGCCCGCGAGTCCGCCTCCCCGGCCACCCCGTCGGCCAGCCCGACCACCGCCGGCCCGACCGCCAGCCCGTCGGCCACGCCGACGAGGAAGGCGACCCCGCAGCCGAAGCCCACGCCGACGAGGACGGCGAAGCCGAAGCCGTCCTGGGTCATCCCGATGACGGGCGCGGAGATCACGTCCTGCTACGGGCAGCGGTGGGACACCCTGCACGCCGGCATCGACTTCGCGATGCCCGCCGGCACGCCGGTCCGTGCCGCCTTCGGCGGCACCGTGGAGAAGGCCGGCGACGTCGGCGACGGCTACGGCATCTCGGTCGTGGTCAACCACGGCAACGGCTACCTGACCCACTACGCGCACCTGAGCACCGCGAAGGTCGGCGTCGGCGAGAAGGTCGGCGCCGGGGAGCCCCTCGGCCTGGAAGGCTCCACCGGCGACTCCACCGGCCCGCACCTGCACTTCGAGGTGCACCAGGGTCAGATGTGGAACCAGATCGACCCGGCGCCCTTCCTGCGCGCCCGGGGCATCAACGTGGGCTGCTGAGCCCGGTGGGTTCCCGCCCGGGACGGCAGGGTCAGACCGCCGTCCCAGGCGGGGACTTGAGCAGCGGCGTCGCCTCGGCAGGACAACCACCCTGCCCGTTCCGTAGCGCGCTGGCCGCGATGCGAATGAGATCGATGTTGATCCCGGCAGCACCGCTCGGGTCATGCACCTTCAGTTTCACGTCGAGGCTCACCGCCGTCTCACCCCAGCCCTGCGCCTCGAGGTTGAGGTGCGCCACCTTCTGCGATCTCAGCTGTGACAGATATCCGAGCGGAGCCAGCTGAACCTTGTCCGCCGCGGACAGGGCGTTGAGCTTGGACTGCTTCTTGGTATTGGGGTTTTCGACCAGGTTGCGGAAGTCCTCCGTACCCCCCAGGTTGACCTGATAGGAACTGACCAGGGTGATACCCCGCTCCTCGAACAACCGCAGCAACGCGTCATGCAGCACCGAGGTGCCGAACTGGCTGGCCAGGTCGTCACCGAGCAGCGGCAGACCTGCCGCCTCGAACCGATCCATCCACCTCGGGTCGCGGGCTACGGCGTCGGATGTGGTGTTGATGAAGGCGACACCCGCTCTGCAGGCGGCCTCGGCGTAGGCCTGGGCCGTCTCCGGCCGGCCGCTGGGTGCCGAATAGAGCAGCACCTCCGCCCCTGCCAGCGCAGCTGCGACCCGATCCACCTCGGTCGCATCGACAAGGCCCTTGGTGACGGGGACATCGGCCTTGGGAAGATCGCAGTTGAGACGGGGAAAGTTGTTGGGCGACAGGAAGATCGCCTCGGTCAGGTCCTTGCCGATCTTCTCCGTCGAGATGGCGAAAGCCGCGACGAAGTCGATGTCACCCACTCCGAGCCCATCGATCATCGGCCGGCGAACGCCCACCAGGCTGCCGGTCTGACGGTAGAAGGCAATTCCCTGCACCAACGCTGACGTGTTGTTACCGGCACCCGCGACCGCAACTCTCACCCGTTCGATCATGGGCGCGAGGGTACGTCGCGTCGGCCGGGCCGTGGGGGCATGCGCTGCTCGTCGAGCCACAACGAGGACAGACCGGCCCCGCGTCGCTCAGAGCTTGTCGATAGGGGCGTGCCGCAGCACCAGCCACATCGTCTGGTCCCCGAAGTTGATCTGCGCCCGCGCACCCGGCCCGTGCCCCTCCACCGCGAGCACCCGACCGAGGCCGTAGCGCTGGTGGTTGACCCGGTCCCCCGCCGCCACCTTGGGCCCCTGCGGCAGCTCGCTGGCGGTGGCCAGCCGACTGCCGTCCACCCCGAGCCGCTTCGCCAGCTCCGCCGCCTTCGGCGTACCCCCGGCGAAGCCGCCGCGCGCGCCGGGCGCGCGGTCCGCGCGGCCACCGACGCCGCCGCCCCCGCCGGCCCACGAGGTGTACGACCCCTCGGTGCGCTCCCAGCGGACCAGCTCCGGCGGCAGCTCCTCCAGGAACCGCGACGGCGGGTTGTAGGCCGGCTGCCCCCAGGCCGAGCGGGTGACCGCCCGGGAGAGGTAGAGCCGCTGCCGGGCCCGGGTGATGCCCACGTACGCCAGCCGGCGCTCCTCCTCCAGCTCCCGGCTGTCGCCAAGTGAGCGCAGGTGCGGGAAGACGCCGTCCTCCAGGCCGGTCAGGAAGACCACGGGGAACTCCAGGCCCTTGGCCGTGTGCAGCGTCATCAGGGTGACCACGCCCTGGTGGTCCGGGTCGTCGGAGGGGATCTGGTCGGCGTCGGCGACCAGCGCCACCTGCTCCAGGAACCCGGCCACCGTGGCCCGCTCGCCCTCGGCGCCCAGCGCCTCGATCCGCTCGGTGTACTCCCGGGCGACGCTGACCAGTTCCTGGAGGTTGTCCACCCGGCCGGCGTCCTGCGGGTCGAGGCTCTCCTCCAGCTCGGTGAGGTAGCCCGAGCGGGTCAGCAGCGCCTCCAGCACCTCCTCCGGGGTGCCGGTCTCGGCCAGCTCCCGCGCGCCGTCGAGCAGCGCGACGAAGTCGGCGATGCCGTTGGCCGCGCGGGTGGAGATGCCCGGTGCCTCCCGGGCCCGGCGCAGCGCGGCGCCGAAGGAGATCCGGTCGCGGCTGGAGAGTGCCTCCACGCACGCCTCGGCGCGGTCGCCGATGCCCCGGCGCGGGGTGTTGAGCACCCGGCGCAGGCTGACCGTGTCGTCGTCGTTGACCACCGCGCGCAGGTAGGCCAGCGCGTCGCGGACCTCCTTGCGCTCGTAGAAGCGCACCCCGCCGACCACCTTGTAGGGCAGGCCGGCCCGGATGAACACCTCTTCGAAGACCCGGGACTGGGCGTTGGTGCGGTAGAAGACGGCGACGTCGCCGGGACGGGTGTCGCCGGCGTCGACCAGCCGGTCGACCTCCCGGCCCACCCAGTCCGCCTCGGCGTGCTCGGTGTCGGCGACGTAGCCGACGATCTGCTCGCCGGCCCCCGCGTCGCTCCACAGCCGCTTGGGCTTGCGGGAGGTGTTCCGGTCGATCACCGCGTTGGCGGCGTTGAGAATGGTCTGGGTGGAGCGGTAGTTCTGCTCCAGCAGGATCGTCCGGGCGTCGGTGAAGTCCCGCTCGAACTCCAGGATGTTGCGGATGGTCGCGCCCCGGAACGCGTAGATCGACTGGTCGGCGTCGCCCACCACGCAGAGCTCGGCCGGCTCGATCCCCTCGGTGCCGGAGACCAGCTCCTTGATCAGCGTGTACTGCGCGTGGTTGGTGTCCTGGTACTCGTCGACCAGGACGTGCCGGAACCGGCGGCGGTAGCTCTCGGCGACGTGCGGGTGCGACTGGAGCAGGTGCACCGTCGTCATGATCAGGTCGTCGAAGTCCAGCGCGTGGGCCTCGCGCAGCCGGCGCTGGTAGAGCGTGTACGCCTCGGCCAGCGCCCGCTCGTTGGGGCCCTTGGCCCGGGCGGCGAATGCCTCCGGATCGACCAGCTCGTTCTTCAGGTTGGACACCTGGGCGGCCAGCCCGCGCGCCGGGTAGCGCTTGGGGTCGAGGTCCAGCTCCCGGGTGACCAGCTGCATCAGTCGACGCGAGTCGTCGGCGTCGTAGATCGAGAAGGTGGACTTGAGCCCGGCGTGCTCGTGCTCGGCGCGCAGGATCCGCACGCAGGCCGAGTGGAACGTCGACACCCACATCAGCCGGGCCCGCGGGCCGACCAGATGGGAGACCCGCTCCTTCATCTCGCCGGCGGCCTTGTTGGTGAAGGTGATAGCGATGATCTCGCCGGGGTGCACGTCCCGCGCGGCGAGCAGGTACGCGATCCGGTGGGTGAGCACCCGGGTCTTGCCGGAGCCGGCGCCGGCCACGATCAGCAGCGGGGAGCCGGCGTGGGTCACCGCGTCCCGCTGGGGGCCGTTGAGCCCCTCGACCAGGGCCTGCGGATCGAGGTGCGCGGCGGAGGACCCGGGCCGGCGCGCCGGCGGGCGGGCCGGCTCGGGCGCGGGCGGGGACGCGGGGATGTCGAAGAGAGGATGCATCGCAGGGCGAGTCTATGCCGCCGGCCGGACACTTCCCGCCCGCGCACGCCCCGGCGCGACGGCGCGGTCACGGGGGCCCGGCCGGTCGGCGCGGTGAGACGAACCTGTCACGGCGTCGCCCTTGGCGCCTTCGTCCCCGAAGCGCAACGATGACGGTGAAAACCCCCGACTACTCCCCCGTACCCGACTTGGGAGAACAATCATGACTCCACCGCGCTCGCGCGGTCGGGCCCTGCTGCGTCACCTCGCCGCACCGGCCCTCGCGCTGGCCGTCGTGGCCAGCCTGCCCGCCACCGGACGGCCCGGACCGCAACCGGCCGCCACCGACCCGACGGCCGGCCTGGCCCCGGTCGCCGTCTCCTACGCCACGCCCACCGGCGGCGAGGTCAAGGGCAACTTCCTGAGCTACAACGACTTCCACGGCGCCATCGACCCGCCCGGCGGCAGCGGGGCCGCGGTCAACGGCACCCCCGCCGGCGGCGTGGAATACCTGGCGACCTGGCTGAAGAAGCTGCGCGCCGACACCGCGGCCGAGGGCCGCCGCACCACCACCGTCGGCGCCGGCGACCTGATCGGCGCCACGCCGCTGGTCAGCGCGGCCTTCCACGACGAGCCGACCATCGAGCTGATGGACGAGGTCGGGCTGGAGATCAGCTCGGTCGGCAACCACGAGTTCGACGAGGGCGTCGCCGAGCTGATCCGGATCAACAAGGGCGGTTGCCACCCGGTCGACGGCTGCCAGGACTCGGACGGCTTCGCCGGGGCGAAGTTCACCTACCTCGCCGCCAACACGCTCGACCGGAAGACCGGCCTGCCGATCCTCCCCCCGGTGGACGTGAAGTTCGTCGACGGCGTGCCGGTCGGCTTCGTCGGCGTGACCTTGGAGGGCACTCCGGGCATCGTGAACCCGGCCGGCATCGCCTCGGTGCGGTTCGCCGACGAGGTCCGGACCGCCAACAAGTGGGGCGGGCTGCTCAAGCTCTTCGGCATCCGGGCGATGGTGCTGCTGGTGCACGAGGGCGGCGCCCAGTCCCCGCCGCCGGCCACCCCGGGCGTCTCGGACTGCGCCAACTTCTCCGGCCCGATCGTCGACATCGTCCGCGGCCTGCGGCCGGAGTTCGGCCTGGTGGTCTCCGGGCACACCCACCGCTTCTACTCGTGCTCGCTGCCGAACTCCTCGGGCGCGCAGAGCGTGGTCACCAGCGCCGGCAGCAACGGGCAGCTGATCACCGACATCGACTACTCGCTGGACCGGCGCACTGGCCGGTTCACCGGCATCTCCGCCCGCAACGTGGTGGTGGAGAACGGCGTTCGCAACCCGGACGGCAGCTGGCAGCAGAGCGCCCCCGGCGTCTACGTCCGCAACCCCGAGCTGGTCGACGCGGGCGCCAAGGTGCTGGCCGACAAGTACCGGGCCGCGGTCGCCCCGATCGCCAACCGGGTGGTGGGCAGGATCAGCGCGGACATCGTCCGGGACGCCAGGCCCAACGGCGAGAGCCCGCTCGGTGACGTGATCGCCGACGCGCAGCTCGCGTACACGAAGGGCGACGGGGCGCAGCTGGCGCTGATGAACCCCGGCGGCGTCCGGGCCTCGCTGTCGTACGCGGCCTCGGCCGGCGGCGAGGCGCCGGGCGAGGTGACCTACGGCGAGGCGTTCACCGTCCAGCCGTTCAACAACCTGGTGGTCACCCAGACGCTGACCGGCGCGCAGCTCAAGAGCGTGCTGGAGCAGCAGTTCGTCGGCTACCAGGGGCAGACCACCCAGCGGATCCTCCAGGTCTCCGCCGGGCTGACCTACTCCTACGACAGCACCGCCCCGGCCGGCTCGCGGGTCAACGCGCTGGCGCTGAACGGCGTCCCGGTCGATCCGGCGGCCGGCTACCGGGTCACCACCAACGACTTCCTCGCCAACGGCGGGGACGGGTTCACCGCGCTGACGGCGGGCACCGGCCGCACCACCGCCCCCGGCTTCGACGTGGACGCGCTGGTGGCCTACCTAGGCGCGGGCGCGCCGGTGGCCCCGGGCCCGGCCGACCGGATCACCCGGCTGGGCTGAGCGGACGTCGCCCGGCCCCGGCGTCGGGGCCGGGCGACCTTCCCAACTGTTGGCGGAATCCTTGCGCGGCCATACCCGCGGTCGGCATACTCGATCCCGTGTTCGGTCAGCGCTTCTACTTTTACTACGGCACCGGGAGTCCGGCAGCCGTGGGTCGCGCCTGATCAACCAGACCTACGAAAAGCCCCGGGCTCCTGGAGTCCGGGGCTTTTCGCGTTCCGGGTTCCCGACACCGGGCACGACGTCAGAGAGGTACGACCGATGATGACAGACGTGGCGGAACAGAGCGGCAACACGGCACGCTCCCGGGCGGGCGACGGCCGGAACGCGGCACCAGGGTTCGGCACCGACGAGCCCGCGGCGGCCGCCCGGATCGCGGCCATCCGGGAGCGCATCGACGAGATCGACCGGACGCTGATCGGGCTGTGGCAGGAGCGGGCGGAGCTCTCCCAGCAGGTCGGCGCCACCCGGATGGCCTCCGGCGGCACCCGGCTGGTGCTGTCCCGGGAGCGGGAGATCCTGGAGCGGTTCCGGCAGGCGCTCGGCGCCGACGGCACCCAGTTGGCCCTGCTGCTGCTGCGCGCCGGCCGCGGACCGCTGTGACGGGTGCCGCCGGTCCGGGAGCCGGGCGGGACGCCCGGCCCGCCGTCCTGCGGCGTACCCCCTGGCGGCCCTGAGCGACAGCACGGCCCGGGCCGTTCGCGGGCGCCCCGCCCCGGCGGCAGTCGGGCCCGGATACGACGAACCGCCTGCCGGCGTCACGCGGACGCTGGCAGGCGGTTCGGAGCGTCTCACACCTCGTGCGTGGCGACGATCTCCCGCTTCTCGGCGAAGTGGCAGGCGCTCGGGTGGTCCGAACCCTGTCGGATCTGCAGCAGCGGCGGCTGCTCGGCGCAGATGTCCTGCGCCTTCCAGCACCGGGTGCGGAACCGGCAGCCCGAGGGCGGGCTGATCGGCGAGGGGACGTCACCGGTGAGCCGGATGATCGCCTTGTTGTCCCGCAGCGTCGGGTCCGGCACCGGCACCGCCGACAGCAGCGCCTGGGTGTACGGGTGGGTCGGCCCCTCGTAGATCTGGTCCTCGGTGCCGATCTCCACGATCTTGCCGAGATACATCACCGCGACCCGGTCGGAGAGGTGACGCACCACCGACAGGTCGTGCGCGATGAACACGTACGACAGGCCGAGCTCGTTCTGGAGCTTCTCCAGCAGGTTCATCACCTGCGCCTGGATCGAGACGTCCAGGGCCGAGACGGGCTCGTCGCAGATGATCACCTCGGGCCGCAGGGCGAGCGCCCGGGCGATGCCGATGCGCTGGCGCTGTCCGCCGGAGAACTGGTGCGGGTACCGGTTGATGTGCTCCGGGTTGAGGCCCACCAGGTCGAGCAGTTCCTTGACCTTGTCCCGGCGGCTGCCCTTCGGCGCCACCTCCGGGTGGATCTCGAACGGCTCGCCGATCAGGTCACCGACCGTCATCCGCGGGTTCAGTGAGGTGTACGGGTCCTGCATGACCAGCTGGATCTGCCGGCGCAGCCGACGCAGCGCGCCGCCGGACAGCTTGGAGATGTCCTGGCCCTTGAAGAGCACGCTGCCGGCGGTCGGCTTCTCCAGGTTCATCAGCACCCGGCTCAGCGTCGACTTGCCGCAGCCGGACTCGCCGACCACGCCCAGCGTCTCACCGGCCCGCAGGTCGAAGGAGACGCCGTCGACGGCCTTGACCTGACCGATGGTCTTCTTGAACACCACACCGCGGGTGACGGGGTAGTGCTTGACCAGGTCGCGTACCTCGAGGATGTTCTCAGACACGGTTCACCAGCTCCTCGGCGAAGTGGCAGGCGCTGGCCCGGCCGGCGCCGATCTGCAGCAACGGGGGGAGCTTCTCGCGGCACACCGGCTGCGCCATGGGGCAGCGCGGGTTGAACGGGCAGCCCGGCGGGATGTTCATCAGGTTCGGCGGGAGGCCCTTGATCGTGCGGAGCTGCTGGCCCTTCTCGTCCAGGCGGGGGATCGAGTCGAGCAGGCCGAGGGTGTACGGGTGCCCCGGCTTCGCGTACAGGTCGTACACGTCGGCTTCCTCGACGATCCGACCGGCGTACATGACCGCGATCCGGTCCGCGACGTCGGCGACCACGCCGAGGTCGTGGGTGATCAGGATCATGCCCATCCGCCGCTCCCGCTGAAGCTCGCCGAGCAGGTCCATGATCTGGGCCTGCACGGTCACGTCCAGCGCGGTGGTCGGCTCGTCGGCGATCAGCACCTCCGGGTCGAGCGCCAGCGACATCGCGATCATCGCGCGCTGCCGCATACCGCCGGAGAACTGGTGCGGGTAGTTGCTGAACCGGCCCTTGGCGTTCGGGATCTTGACCTGGTCGAGCATCTCGATCGCGCGCTTCTTGGCGTCCGAGCGGCTCATGCCGCGACGGATGCGGAACTGCTCGGCGATCTGGAACCCGACGGTGAAGACGGGGTTCAGCGCGGAGAGCGAGTCCTGGAAGATCATCGCGATGCCCTCGCCGCGGATGCGGCGACGCTCCTCAGCGGACATCCGGAGCATGTCCTTGCCGTGGAAGCGGACCTGACCACCGGTCACGTACCCCGGCGGCATGTCCAGGATGCCCATGATGGTCTGCGCGGTGACGCTCTTACCGGAGCCGGACTCGCCGAGCACGGCGAGGGTCTCCCCCGCGTCGACGTGGTAGGTGACCCCGTTGATGACCTTGGCGACGCCGTCCCGGGTGCGGAACTCCACCCGCAGGTCGTCGACCTCGAGCAGCCGGCCCGAGGGGCGGCCGGATCCGTCGGCGCCCGGCGCGGTCTGCTCGGACACGAGAATGTCGGACAACTCAGTCTCCCCTAGCGGAGTTTCGGATCGAGGGCCTCGCGGACGGCCTCACCGAGCATGACGAAGCTCAGCACGGCGGTCACGAGGAACGCGGAGGGGAAGAAGAGCAGGAACGGCGAAGGCCGCAGGTAGTTCTGCGCTTCGTTGATCATGATTCCCCAGGAGACCACCGGGCTCTTCAGGCCGATGCCCAGGAAGGAGAGCGTGGCCTCGGCGCCGATGAACGAGCCGATCATGATCGTCCCGTACACCAGCAGCGGCGCCAGGCAGTTCGGCAGCAGGTGCTTGAGGATGATCCGGCCGCTGCCGGCGCCCATGGCGCGGGCCGCGACGATGTAGTCGGCCTCCTTGGTGGCCAGCACCGAGGAGCGCATCAGCCGCATGACCACCGGCCAGCCCAGCAGGACCAGGGACGCGATGACCAGGCCCTTGATCTGCCACTCGCTGTTGTCACTGCCCGCACCGTTGAAGGTGGTCAGGATGACGATGGCGCCGAGCACGAACGGCAGGCCGAAGAAGATGTCGGCGATCCGGGAGAGCAGCGCGTCGATCCAGCCGCCCTTGTAACCGGCGATGATGCCCATCGTCCCGCCGATCAGCATGGTGCCCATCACCGACAGCAGCGAGACCACGATCGAGGCGTTGGCGCCGTAGATGACGCGGGCGTAGACGTCGCGGCCCTGCACGTCGTAGCCGAACCAGGCGTCGCCCGAGGGCTCCACCCGGCTGCGGGACAGCGCGCCGTCCGTCGGGTCGGCCGAGGTGAACAGCGACGGGAAGATCGACATCACCACGAAGAGCAGAATGAACGAGCCAGCGATCCAGAACAGCGGCTTGCGCCGCAGGTCGCGCCAGGCGTCACCGAGCAGGCCGCGGGGCTTCTCCTTGCGGGCGCCCTCCGGCTGACCGGCGCTGATCGGCGCACCGACCTCGGCCGGCTGCTCCGGTCGGGGGGTGCTGACGATGGATGCGGTACTCGGGTCACTCATGCCCGCACCTCCCTCTGCTCGGCGCGGGCCTGGTTGCCCACGCGCGTGGCGGTGATGATTCGTTCGCGGCGCTCACTCATAGCGGATCCTCGGGTCCAGGGCGGCGTAGAGCAGGTCCACCAGGAGGTTCATCAGGAGATAGACGAGCACCAGGACGACCACGATGGAGACAACCGTAGCGCTTTCCTTGGTGACGATCGCCCGGAGAACCTGGCGGCCGATGCCGTTGATGCCGAAGATGCCCTCGGTGATGATCGCGCCACCCATCAGGGCGCCGAGGTCGGTGCCGAGCAGCGTCACCACCGGGATCAGGGAGTTGCGCAGCAGGTGGATGCCGACCACCCGGCGCATGGGCAGACCCTTGGCGATGGCGGTCCGC
This sequence comes from Micromonospora sp. U56, assembly GCF_018070095.1. Lineage (NCBI taxonomy): Bacteria > Bacillati > Actinomycetota > Actinomycetes > Micromonosporales > Micromonosporaceae > Micromonospora > Micromonospora sp. U56. The sequence continues at coordinate 9,167 of NZ_JAGPYL010000094.1, read as the reverse complement.
ACGTAGTCGGCCCGGCGGTTCTCCGCGATGCTGGTGCGCGCCACCCGGGCGATGTACGCCATCGATGCGCTACCCAGCACGAAGCCGGGAAGGATCAGTTCGGAGATCCGCATCTCGTTCGACACCGTCGGCGTGACGATGCCCCACTTGACGCCGAAGAGCCACTGGAGCACGAAGCCGACGACGAAGACCGGCAGCGCGATCAGGAAGAGCGTGGAGATCAGGACCAGGTTGTCCAGGAAGCCGTTGCGCCGCAGACCGGTGAGCACACCGGCGCTGAGACCGATGAGCGCCTCGATGAGCAGGGCGACCGCAGCCAGCTTCAGGGTGTTGGGGTACGACGTCGCGATGATGTCGTTGACCGAGCGCCCGGACCAGGTCGAGCCGAAGTCCCCCTGGAAGAGGTTCTTCATGTAGACGGCGTACTGCACGAAAAACGGCTCGTCGAGGTGATACTTCTCGGTCATCATGGCGATGTAGTTCTCCGGGCAGCCCCGATCACCGCACTTGCCGGCGAACGGATCACCGGGAACCGCCCAGACGAGCGCGTAGATCATTAACGTCGTCCCGATGAAGACGGGGACGAGTTGGAGCAGCCGTCTCAACAGATAACGGCCCATGGGGTGGTCCTCCAGACAGGGGGCGCGTCGGACGGCCGACACGAGTGACAACGTGGCGAGGGAATGTTGTACACCCCCTCGCGGAACGGCCCCGGGTCGGGCTCACCGGTAGGCGAGCCCGACCCGGGGTCAGACCGTTCGGATCAGAGCTCGACCGAGGTGATGTCAAGCTCGCCGACGTTGGTCAGCTCCATCTTCTTGATCTTCTCCGAGTGACCGGACTGCTGGCCACCGAAGTAGACCGGAACAGTCGGGACGTCGGCGTCGATCTTCGCCACGGCCTGCTCGAACAGCCCGTGCGAGGCCTCGAGGCTCGGGGCACCGCTGGCCTGCTTGGCCAGGGCGTCGACCTCGGGGTTGCTGTACAGACCGTCGTTCGAGGAACCACCGGTCACGTAGAGCGGGTTGACCCAGTTCTCGACGTCCGGGTAGTCCTGCTGCCAGCCGGCGCGGTACATGCCGTCCATCTTGTGGGCGTTGATGTTCTGGCGGAACACCGCGAAGGTCGGCACGCCGACGGCGACGGCGTCGATCTTCAGAGTGGTCTTGATCTGCTGCGCGACGGCCTCCATCCACTCCTTGTGGCTGGCGTCCGCGTTGTAGTAGAGCTTCAGCTGGCCCTTGAAGCCGCCAGCCTTGGCGAGCAGCTGGTTGGCCTGCTCCGGGTCGAACTTGCAAGCGGTGCAGTTGCCCGGCTTGGCGCCCGGGGTCAGCGGGTTGGCCCAGCTGTCGGCCGGCTTGCGGTTACCGAAGAAGATCTTGTCGCTGATCTCCTGGCGGTTGATCGACAGCGAGATCGCCTTACGCAGGTCCGCGTTCTTGAAGCGGGCGTCGTAGATCGGGAAGGCGATGATGCCGGTCACCGGGGTGGTGGAAGAGATGGCCCGGTCGCCCAGGTCGTTCTTCCAGTTGTCACCCGCGAGGGAGGAGACCGGAACCTGCTGCTGGAAGTCCAGGTTGCCGGAGACCAGGTCGTTGTAGGCCGCCGTGTCGTCCTGGTAGATCTTGACGGTGACGTCCTTGATCTTCATCTTGTCGCGCAGGGAGTAGTCGTCGAACCGCGTCAGCTTGATCGCGACGTTGTTCTCCCACGAGACGAAGCTGACCGGGCCGTTACCGATCGGCTTCTTGCCGAAGTCCTCCGCCTTGCCGGCGAAGAAGGCGTCCGGCAGCGGCATGAAGGTGCTGTAGCCGAGCTTGGTCGGGAACACGGCGGTCGGCGCGGCGAGCGTGACCTCGAAGTTCCAGTCGTCGACGACCTTCAGGCCGGACATGGTCTTCGACTTGGGCTCGGGGGCCTTCTTCGGGCCGTCCTCGTCCGGGTCGGTGGTGTTGACGTCCGCGAAGCCCGCGATGTCGGCGAAGAAGCTGGAGTTCTGCGCGCCGTTCGGCGAGTAGGCACCCCAGTTCCAGGCGTCCACGAAGTTCTTGGCCTTGACGACGGTGCCGTCGTGGAACTTCGTGTTCTGCTTGATCTTGATCTTGTAGACCTTGGAGTCGGTCGTCTCGATCGACTCGGCCAGCGCGTTCTGCGGCGCGCCACCGTTGTTCGGGTACTCGACCAGGCCGGTGAACAGCCAGTCGATGATCTTGCCGCCACCGGTCTCGGTGGTGTTGGACGGAACCAGGGGGTTCTCCGGCTCCGTGCCGTCGACGACGATGCTGCCGTCAGAGCTCTTGGCGGCGCTGCCGCCGTCGTCGTCGTTGGTGGAGCAGCCGGACGCGATGAGCGCGAATGCCGCGCCCACGGCGATGGCGCCGCTCGCCCGCTTCGAGACTCTCATTCCGAGGGGCCTCCTCTTTCGTAACCTGGTTCCGTCGTGGGTTTCACGCACGCATGGGGGTGACGCCGCCGGTGACCCCGTGTCGCAGGTCACCGGTACTACCGCAGAGAAATCGGGACACCCCAGGGGGACCGATCCGCCGGGCTACCGCACCACTGGAGCTCGACACCGCGCAGGCTCGACGGCCACGAACCGCGCTGGTGGGCGATGCCGTGGTCGACGGGACGTACGGGGTGCCTCACGCCAGGGGTGAGGTGCTGCCACTGTGACACTCACCGGCCCATTACGTGAAGGTGCCGTTATCAAGCCGTTAGTTGCCCGCCACGTTGCCGATACTTGAGAAAAGATCATGAAGTGCCCTGGTCGTACCGCTCTGAGCAGGTAAGACAGTAAGGCACCGCATCTCCGCACCACCCGTGGGCTCGGGGCTTGTGAGCTCCCCCGCCTGCGCTCCGGTGCTCGCCGAGGTCCACCGAGCGCTGGCCGTTTCTGCCCATCCGGATGATGTCGACTTCGGCTGTGCGGGCACCATAGCAGCCTGGGTGGAGGACGGCGTAGCGGTGGCGTACCGGATCGTCACCCGCGGCGACGCCGGCGGCTCCGACGCCCCGCCCGCGAGCGGATGCCCGGTGGCGCGAGGCCGAGCAACGCGCCCCGGCCGACCCGGAACGAACTCCGGCCCCGGCACCACAGGGTGCCGGGGCCGGAGGGGGTGGTTCGTCAGGCGGTGAAGCGGACCCTGCGGCGGCGGACCACCAGCAGGGCGACCGCACCCACGGCCAGCAGCAGCACACCGACGGCGGACGCGGCCGCGATCGGCGAGCCGGTCAGCGGCAGGTCGCCGCCGTTGCCGGCCGGCGAGGTGGACGGCGCCGGGCTCTCCCCCGGGGTCGACGGCGAGGGCGACTCGACCGGGGTCGACGGCGAGGGCGACGCCGACGGGGTGGTCGGGGACGCCGACGGGCTGGCGGGGGCGGCGGCGAAGCTCGCCGCGGCGTCGGCGGTCACGGTGGCGCCGGCGCTGCCGCCGAGGATCAGCTTCTGCTTCTCGTCCTTGCCGCCCGAGAAGAGGAAGACCCGCCCGAAGGAGACCGAGTCCTGGGCGGAAACGGTCACGGTGACCGAACCGGGATCGGTCGCGGTCAGCCAGAAGGCCCCGCCGTTGGTGGTCGTGGTGACCGGCTTGCCCTCGGCGTCGACGGCGGTGCCGCCGGAGACCTTCAGCGCGATCTCGCCGGCCGGGCCCTTGACGGTGAACGGGCCGGCCTTGCCGCCGACGGTGGCGGTGGCCTGCGCCGGGTCGATGGTCAGCTCGGCCTTCGGCTCCGGCTGGTCGGTCGCGTTCGCCACCAGGTAGTCGTAGATCTTCTTGATCACGCCGTACTCGGCGGCGTCGGTCAGGCCCTGCTCCCAGTCGCCCAGCTTGACGCCGTCACTGAAGTGCCAGACGGCGGTCTGGGTGCCGAAGTAGAGCAGGGTGTCCCGCCGCTTGTCGCCCAGCCCGGCCGGCAGCTCCGTCCCGGCCGCCTTGAGCAGCGCCGGCACCTCGGCGTTCGGGTAGCCGTGGGTGAGCACCCACTGCACCTTGCCGAGGTTCTCGACCTCCGACTGGCCCCAGGTGCCCTCGGTGTACTCACCGTCGCGGGCCACCGGCGTGTGGAAGTCGATGCAGAAGACCGGCACCGTGCCGTCCTTGAGCTCCAGCGCGAGCGCCGAGGTCGACAGCTTCCGCTTGTCGAGCTTCAGCACGACGCCGGTGTCCTTCACCGCGCGCGCCACGCCGGTCGCCGGCGCCTCGGCGGCGACCGGAGCGGCCGAGCCGAGCACCATCGCGCTGCCGGCGACGAGCGCCGTGGCGATTCCGGCCCAGCGTCGTCCCAGTTGTTTGAACATCAAAGTCGTACACCTCTCCCCAGGGGTGGGCCCGCATCCGGCGGGCCTGCACAGGTCGCCGTTCTCGCGGGGTTTCGCACCACCCGCACGCGAGAAGAACGCGACGGGGAATTATGCGACATGAGTGGATCTCTTGTCAGCCCCTGGGGTCGTTCGGTCCGATTGTTCCGGATCGGCCCTGCCGTCACACCAGCCGGCGGTCCGCCGCCCAGCGGGACAGCTCGTACCGGTTGGACATCTGGAGCTTGCGCAGCACGTTGGACACGTGCGTCTCGACCGTCTTGATCGAGATGAACAGCTCCTTGGCGATCTCCTTGTACGCGTACCCCCGGGCCAGCAGGCGCAGCACCTCCCGCTCCCGGTTGGTGAGCTGGTCCAGTTCCGGATCGGCGACCGGCGCGTCCGGGCGGGCCGCGAAGGCGTCCAGCACGAACCCGGCCAGCCGGGGGCTGAACACGGCGTCGCCGTCGGCCACCCGACGGATCGCGGCGGTCAGCTCGTCCGGCGAGATGGTCTTGGTGACGTAGCCCCGGGCGCCCGCCCGGATCAACCCGATCACGTCCTCGGCCGCGTCGGACACGCTCAGCGCCAGGAACTTCACCTGCGGATGGGTACGCCGCATCGCGTCCAGCACCGCCCGGCCGCCGCCGTCGGGCATGTGCACGTCCAGCAGCACCACGTCGGGCTGGGTCGCGGCGATCCGGGTGAGCGCCTCGGCCACCGTGCTCGCCTCCCCCACCACCTCGACGTGCGCGCCCAGCTCGGCCCGTACGCCCGCCCGGAACATGGCGTGGTCGTCGACGAGGAAGACCCGCAGCCGCTCCACCCGGGCGTCCGCGCCCTCGACCGGTTCCATCGACTGCTCCGCCATGATCATTTGTCCCTCTCCGCCGTGGAGCCGTTGCCGGTGATCGGCAGGATCAACCGGACCTCGGTTCCCTCTCCCGGCCCGGACCGGATCTCCGCCCGGCCGCCGTGCCGCTTCATCCGCCCGACGATCGATCCTCGTACGCCGTGCCGGTGATCCTCCACCGTATCCGGGTCGAAGCCCTTGCCCCGGTCCCGCACGAAGACGCTCACCTGCTCCGGCTCGACCTCGGCGTAGAGCGACACGGTCTGCACCCCGGCGTGCCGGGCCGCGTTGACCAGCGCCTCCCGGGCCGCCGCCACCAGCGCGCCGACCCGCTCGTCGGTCTCCCGGTCGCCCACCACCACCGCCTCGACGGTGATCGCGAAGGTGTCCTCCACCTCGGCGGCGGCCTGCTCCAGTGCGGCGGCGAAGCGTTCGGTGGGCGAGCCGGTGGGCTTGTAGAGCCAGTTGCGCAGCGAGCGCTCCTGGCCCCGGGCCAGCCGCTGCACCGTCTTGACGTCGGTGGCGTTGCGCTGGATCAGGGCCAGGGTGTGCAGCACCTGGTCGTGGACCATGGCGGCCAGCTCGGCGCGTTCCTGCTCGCGGATGCGCCCCTCCCGCTCCGAGCGGAGCTGGTTGTACGTCCGCCACAGCACCGGCGCCGCGACCACACCGACGCCGGCCAGCCCGACCAGCGCGAAGATCACGCCGTTGACCACCGCATCGAAGTTCTGCACCGGGGAGTAGACCGCCGCCACGCCGATGATGCCGACCGCCACCAGCACCCCGCCGCCGACGAAGCGGAGCACGAACGCCCGCCGGTCGCTCTCCTCGACCACCGCGCCGAGCCACGGCACCGGCATCGAGTCGCCCCACTGCCGGCGGCGCTCCGGCGCGGACTGGTGCCAGATCACGCCGGCGCCCACCGCGATGATCGCAACCAGCCAACCGGCGGTGCCGGTCGCGCCCACCGAGTCGAAGACCAGCACCTGCATCAGCAGCACGCCCAGCCCGATCAGCACGAACGGCAGCAGCTGCGACAGGTCCCGGCGGGGCGGCGCGGCGGTGTCGCCGGGACGCAGCGGGACCACCGCCCAGAAGGCGGCGTAGAGCAGCAGCCCCAGGCCACTGAGGCCGAGCAGGACCATGAAGGCGACCCGTACCCGCAGCACCGGGATGCCGAGGTGGTCGGCGATGCCGGCGGCCACGCCGGCGGCCATCCGGTGCTCGGGTGCCCGGTAGAGGCGGGGCGGTGGGGTCGTCACGGTGCTGATCGGAGGCTCCCCTGTTCAGGCCCGGTGCGGCGCAGGCGCCGGGGTCGTCCGGCTCCGGTCCGATCGTCACACGGGGCGACGCCCGGCGACCACGGGGACGCCCCGGACATTCCCGCCCCCACGATCTCAGGGTGGGGTCAGGGTCGGGTCCGGAGGACGCTCGGGCGTCCGGCGCAGCAGGATCGGAGCATGACCGAGGAAGCTGCCCCGCCGCCCCGCCCGTGGGCGACCGAGCCGGAGAGTCCGCCGCCCACCACCACCGGCGCGCCGGGCCCGTGGGCGTCCGCCCACGGCGGCCAGACGCCACCCCCCGGGGGGTACGCTCCGCCGCCGTTCGGCGGCGCCGGCTTCACCTCGCGGTACGGGCTGGTCCGGCCGCGGGAGGGCCGCTACCTGGCCGGGGTCTGCGCGGCGATCGGCCGGGCCACCAACACCGACCCGGTGCTCTGGCGGGTGATCCTCGCCGTGCTCGGCTTCTTCGGCGGCGTCGGCATCCTGCTCTACGTCGCGGCCCTGCTGGTCATCCCCGGCGAGGGCGACAGCGCCTCCCCGGTGGAGTCGATGCTCGGTCGGGGCCGGTCCAGCATGTCGCCGGTCACCGTCATCGTGCTGAGCATCCTGGTCGCGGTGAGCTTCGGCTTCATCGTCACGGACGCGTTCCGGGCCGTCCTGCTCGGCGCGGCGATCCTCATCGGCGGCGCGCTGCTGCTCAACCGGGACGGCCGCACCCCGCCCGCCGCCGTCCCCACCGAACCACCGGCCCCGGCCAGCGCCCCACCCGGTCCGGTGCCACCGGTCAGCTACCCCGCGCCCGGCCTCTTCACCCCGGCGCCGCCGGCCCCGACCGGTCCGCTCGCCCCGGCCGCACCGCTGCCGGTCACCGTGCCGGCGGAGCGCACCGCCGAGCAGGCCGCCTGGTCACCCGCGCCGCCGCCCGCACCGCCCGGTGCCCGGCCGGACGCCCGCACCGCCGCCTGGCCGGCCGTGCCGGGAACGGCCGAGCCCCCGCCGGCCACCTGGCCGCCGGTCGCCGAGCCGACCGTCCCGGCGGCACCGGTGGGCGCAGCGGTGCCCGCCGGTGGCTACCGCCCGCCGTTCGCGCCGCGCGGGCCGTACGCCGGGCCGCCTTCGCCGCCCCCGCCCCCGCCGCCCCGGGTGAAGCCGCCGAAGCGGCCGCGCGAGCGGTCGGCGCTCGGCGCGGTGACCTTCTCGCTGATCTTCCTCGCCCTGGGCGTGGTGGCCATCCTGGACCTGCTGGGCGTCTTCCCGGTCGGCGCCGCGGCCTACTTCGCGGCGGCGCTGGCCACCATGGGCCTCGGGCTGCTGGTGGGCACCTGGTTCGGCCGGGCCCGCTGGCTGATCGCGCTGGGGCTGGTGACCGCGGCGGCGCTGGGGGTGGCCACGGTGGCCGAGTCCTACGACCGGATCCGCGGCGTGGACGGCAACGTCACCTGGGCCCCCACGGACGTCCGCGACCTGGCCACCCGCTACGAGAACAGCTTCGGCGACACCACGCTGGACCTGCGGGGGATCAACTTCGACAAGCGGACCACCGAGGTCACCGTCGTGGTCAACTTCGGTGAGGCGACGATCGTGGTGCCGCCGAACGTCGACGTCACCACCGTGACCGACGTCAACGCCGGGGACGCCACGGTCTTCGGCCGGCGCTCGGGCGGGCTGGACGGCCGTTCGCGGGAGAGCACCGACCTCGGCCCGGACGGGGCCGGCGGCGGCACGCTGCGCCTCAACGTCCACGTCAACGCCGGCAACCTGGAGGTGACCCGGTGAGGGTGCACCGCACGGACCTCGTCTCGCTCGCCTTCGGGCTGCTCTTCCTCGGGCTCTCCGTCTGGTGGCTGCTCGCCCAGATCCTCGGCCTCGCCCTGCCCCCGGTGGGTTGGTTCCTGGCCGGCGCGCTGGTGGTGATCGGGCTGCTCGGCCTGGTCGGCGCGCTGCGGTCGGGCCGGCACGACCGGGAAGCCCCGCCGGCTGCCGGGCCGGAGCCGACCGAGCCGGACCCGTCCGCCGCCGGCTGGCCGGCGCCGCCCGCGGGGCCGCGGGACACCACCAACGGGTTCCCCGGGCCGGCCGACACCACGGTCGCAGACCGGGAGCCGGCGCCGGTCCCCGTCGAGCCGGCCGACCTCCGGTACCCGCGGGACGTCGAGGCCGTCCCCACCCGCTGGGAGACCACCGAGACCCCGGGCGCCGAGCGGGAGACGGCCGAGATCCACTACACCGACGCGGGAACGGACGAGGACGTGCCCACTCACCCGCCGGTGACCCGGCAGGAGACGGCGGCGCTCGGAACGGCCGGAGAGCAGACCGCCGAGGTCCGGTTCGCCGGTCCGGAGGAGGCCACCGCCCCGGTGTGGGGACCGGACGGGACCGGTGACCGCTGCACCGAGCCGCAGACCCGGGCGATCGGGTCGGCCGGCGAGGCGGACGAGTGGCCCACGGCGGCGATCAGCGACCGGCCCGCCGAGGCGGTCGAGGACCGGGCGGCGGACGCGCCGGACGACCGGCCCCGCTGGTCGCCCGCCGAGCCGGTCAGCGGCCCGCCGGCCGGGGAACGCCGCGCGTCGGACTAGGACCCGTGTCAATGCCCCCTGGCCGGCATGCGGCGGGCCCAGACGACGACCGGCCGCGTTGGAGATGCGTCCGGATACCGGTGTTGTATCCGGACGCATCTCCGCCTTGCCGGATCGCCGCCTGGACTCCGCCTCGGCTCGACCGAGGACTTTGA